>CATXZX010000076.1 GCA_958404085.1 uncultured Prevotellaceae bacterium
CGGAGTTGCTGGTTAAGCAACAATACATGACACTCTTCAACGGGCAAATCCCGCATGCTGTGACGATAATAACTGAAGATGGCTTCCGGAGAACTCATGGCCAAACGCTCGGCAGGCTGTTCCGCCGCACGACGTTTGCCCAATTCGCAAGCAGCCAGAACCGTCACCGCCTTAGCCGGCCCCATGCCTTTATAGGAACACAGTTCGCCGACCTCCATGCGCCCGAGCCGTACCAGGCTGTTGCCGCAATCGGCCATCAGACGCCTCATCAGCGACACGGCACTCTCGTCCGTACTTCCCGACCCAATCAGAATGGCCAATAACTCGGCCGAAGAAAGCGATGCCGCCCCTTGTTTTATAAAACGTTCGCGCGGCCGGTCTGCCTCATCCCACTGATTGATTGTCAATTTTCCCATTCCGGACAAATCTGCTATCTGTTTATCTTATTTGTAAAAGTTCTTTTTAAAAGCCTCGAACTCTCCTTTTTTCCTTACACAACGCGTCCACCACGCACGTAGGAACCCCGTTCCATAACCGACCAACTGGACATAAGAAGCAACGACCGCCAACAAACCGATCCGAACACTCCGCTCACGACAAGCCGCATCAACGGCAACAAGCAGTGCAAACAGCAACGGAGGAAGCAACGTCCAGATACACCACGGGGCACACAACAGGCACAAAGCGGTCCCCACCGTAAACACCGCCGGCAAAAGATGAACCAGTTTCAGGCTCTCGGGGTGGCGCTTGTACAAATTGATGCGGGCAATACCCGAATTATGGACCTGCTTGAAGAACTTCCGGAAATCCGTACGCCGCTTATGCCAAACCCACGCCTCCGGAAACAAACGGCATGTACAACCGTTTTTAAAAATCCGCAGACTGAAATCTATATCTTCACCGAAGCGCATGGCCGAGAAGCCGTGCAAATCGCGATACACGGAACGCCGTACTCCCATATTGAAACTGCGCGGATAGAATTTATCCATTTTTTTCTTACCCCCACGGATTCCGCCCGTCGTGAAAAAGGACGTCATGGCATAATTAATAGCCTTTTGCAGCGGTGTGAACGATGCGTGGGCACGGTCCGGCCCGCCAAAAGCATCAACCTCTACACGTTCCAATTCGGCATCTATGGCAGACAGATAACCCGGAGGCAGCACGCAATCGGAATCAAGAATCAATAAATAATCACCGTTACTGCGTTCCGCTCCATAATTCCGGGTCTGTCCAGGACCGGAATTCTCTTTTTTATAATAACGCACACACAACTTATCGACATACCGTTCCACGACCTGGCGACAATCGATTTTCGATCCATCTTCGACTACCACGACCTCAAAACCGGATTCCGAAGTCTGACGAGTCAGGCTCTCAAGCAATTCATCCACCTCGTCGGGACGATTGTATACGGGAATTATTACAGAGTACTTCATATGTGCAAAGATAAGGTTTAGTAAGCGATTATATGCAGCTTGCCTCAACAAAAAAGGCCGCGAAACGTATTTTTAAATACCGTTTCAGGCCTTTCCCTTCAAGTTCGTATTTCGAAAGCGAAATATTATTCAGCCGACAATGCCTGTTCTATCTTTTTCTGAATAAATTCATTACCGGGATAACCGCCTGTTCCTACATTCGAATAAGCCACATTCCCTTTTTTATCCAACAACAAATAACAAGGAATACCGGTTATACCCATATTTTCACAGAGATATTTCCACTGTTCATTCGTCAAACGATAATGGTCTCCGTCGATTTTCTTAATCATCTCGGTCCATGTCGCTTCAGGCGATGTTTCTCCTGTCACATAAACAAAGGCCACACCTTTTTTCATCAGAGCCGGTTTTATCTGGTCTATATCCGTCATAGCCTTCCGGCACGGTCCGCACCACGTAGCCCAAAAATCAATCAAAACGACCTTACCTTTGTAATCGTTCGTTATAGCCGAAAACAGAGTCTCGTTGCTCACGGTTGCCAACGTTTTCACTTTATACGTCACCTTGGGCTTATTCTCTTCCGAAGAACGGGCCTGATTTTTTTTCTGAGCGCACGCGGAAGTTGCAAATATCACGGCCGTAATCAGAATTGACACAATCTTATTCATAACATTCATCTTTAAGTTTGAATTGCAAAGTTAATCTTTTCGCACTAATATAGCCAATGTCGTTTCCTAAAAAAGGAAAAACGACACAAAAAGAGCCGTTTATGTGCTTTTTTAAGACATCTGTAAGAAACATCTCGATAAAATGTATTATTTTTGATAGGTTTTTCATGAGATCTACCGTTTATTAATTTGTCATTCAATATTATATTACAATGAAAACGTTCCTATACGCCACTGATTTAGGCGATTTGAAAAAAGCATTGGCTGAAGCTACTGAAATCAAGCAAGACCGTTACCGCTACGAGCAGTTGGGCAAACACAAAACGGCGCTTCTCATCTTCTTCAACAACAGCCTTCGTACCCGGCTCAGCACACAGAAAGCCGCGTTTAATTTAGGTATGAATGTCATCGTGCTGGACGTAAACCAGGGTGCATGGAAGCTGGAAACCGAGCGCGGCGTAATCATGGACGGCGACAAGAGCGAACATCTGCTCGAAGCCATCCCCGTCATGGCATCCTATTGCGACGTTATCGGAGTACGTACCTTTGCACGTTTCGAAAGCCGCAAAGCCGATTACGAGGAACAAATCATCAATCAATTTATCCAATACAGCGGCAAACCGGTATTCTCTATGGAAAGTGCAACCGTCCACCCTCTGCAAGCCTTTGCCGACCTTATCACCATCGAGGAGTACCGCAAAAAAGAGCGGCCGAAAGTTGTCCTGACATGGGCTCCCCATCCCCGTGCACTGCCCCAGGCTGTTCCCAACAGTTTCGCGGAATGGATGCGCGCTGCCGATGTGGAATTCGTCATCACCCATCCGCACGGTTACGAACTGGACCCGAAATTTGCCGGCGACGCAACCGTGGAATACGACCAGATGAAGGCATTGGAAAATGCGGACTTCGTCTATGCAAAGAACTGGAGTTGCCCGGGAGTTTCCGACCCCGCATCTTACGGAAAAATCCTCTCTACCGACCGCAGTTGGACCGTCGATTCCGACCACATGGCCGTTACGAACAACGCATTCTTCATGCACTGCCTTCCGGTACGCCGTAACATGATTGTCAGCGACGAGGTCATCGAAGCTCCGACCTCTCTGGTCATCCCCGAAGCCGCCAACCGCGAAATCTCGGCAACCGTCGTTCTGAAACGAATCCTCGAAAATTTATGATAGCCTCCAAGGCTCAGACCGACACGGCACTCTTTGCCGCCTGCATGCACTATATGCTGACAGGCGGCAAAGAGCCCGATTGGGCCGGTTGTGCCAAAATATGGGACAGATTGTTCCGCATCGCATACCAACAGGCTGTCGAAGCATTGTTTTACGACGTTATACAAACTTGTCCGTCCTGCTTCAGGCCACCAAAAGAACTTTGTATCCGGCTCTATGCCCATACGCTGGCTATCGAGGAGAAGAACAAATACATAGACCGGGTTGTCCATAAGATTTTTACATCCTATGCCGAATACGGAATCAGGCCTGTACTTATCAAAGGACAGGCCTTAGGAACATATTACCCACATCCGGCTCACCGTTCTCCCGGAGACATCGACATTTTCATTCCCGATAATTTCGAACGGGCCGACCGTTGGGTGGCGGAACACGGCAACAATATATCGTCGAACGCCCAGGAGAAAAAACATATCCATTTCGAATGGAAAGGAATCCCCGTCGAAAATCACTTCAAACTGGCAGTTTTCCACAATCACGACTTGGACAGGCACTTACAGCACATCGTCCGCCAAGCATGGGACGCCCATCGCAATCAAGCCTGTACAACAACCTGCATAGACCATTATCCCATCGAGACGCTGCCGCCTACACTGGCCCTGCTCCATCTTCTTGTACATTTTGCCGTACACCTGACAAACTGGGGTGTCGGTCTACGCCAATTCCACGACATCGTTCTTTTCATGCGCAGCGAAAAGAATCAAATAGACCGTTCTGTTCTGAATCGTTGGATCGCTACGCTTAAATTGGGGCATATCACGACCGCCATTGCCCAAGCCTCCATCAACCGGTACGGACTCCAGGCAGCAGATATTCCCTATTCGTTCATAGCCGGAAGCACACGCGGCGACAGACTGCTCCACCTGCTTTTCAAATGGGGAAACTTCGGACGAAACAACGACAGCAGCAAAGAAACACACTTTGACCATTTCGGCAAAAATACCCTTCTCTACCTGCGCCAAAGCCTGGAAGTATACACTTTCTTTCCGAAAGAAATCCGTTCGGCCCTCTTCGGAAAATCAATGAAGGCGTTCAAAAGACTGATTTAAGGTGGATTTTCCAGTTTGCGGCCTTTACACAAAAACGCGGGGGACGAACATTGTAGGAAATGTCTGTCCTCCGCGTTTTTATTCGTTTCTTATTCTGCGTTATTCTTTATTTCTTCGTCCACAGCGTTGATTTTCTGACGCAGAAGTTCCAAGTCATCCTTCAGGCGTTCCATTTTTTTCTTCATTTCGTTCACCAACGAATTTCCGTTTTTAGAACTGCTTGAAAGGAATCCCAAGTTATTTTCATACGTCTTGATTTCGTTTCGTTTTGCCTCGTATGCTCTGAACAGGCGTTCACGCTCCCGACCGAGTTTATTGCCTTCAAAGTCTTCTTTCAGGCTGTTTTTAAACGATTCAAGTCTACGTTTTCCTGCCGTAAGGTTCAAACTTTTGTACAGTTTGTCGACTACGGCGTGATATGCCTTGTAGACTTTATCTTTTTCCTTGAACGGAACAAAACCGATGCTGTTCCATTGTTCCATCAACTCGCGAAGCGTCTTAGCGGCCTCCTTGTCATTTTCGGCATCCAGGTTTTCCAGTTGCTCGATGATCTGTTTCTTTTTCTGCAAGTTCTCCGTTTCTTCGTTTCGCTGTGTTGCCGTTGCCTTTTCCTTCTGCTCAAAGAAGTAATTGCATGCACTGTTAAAACGTTTCCACAGCGTTTCCGATGTTTTTTTAGGAATAGAACCGATGGTTTTCCACTCCTTCTGCAACTGAATAAGCGTATTGCCTACAATGTTCCAGTCCGTACTGTTTTGCAGGCTTTCGGCCTTTTCGCAAAGAGTCTGTTTCTTCTGCAAATTGGCATTCTGTTCATTCTTCAAGAGTTTGAAGTATTCGGATTTTTTCTGGAAGAATTTATCACAAGCCGTACGGAAACGTTCGAATATCTTCGCATTGACTTTTTTGGGCGTATATCCGATGGTTTTCCATTCGTTCTGCATGTCGATTATCTGCTGCGTGCATTTATCCCAATCGGCAAACGTGCGTAATACGTCCGTCTCGATAGCTTCGATTTTCTCGCACAACGCAGTTTTCAGTTCCAGGTTTTTCTCTTCCTTTGCCTTTATTTCCTCAAAATGTGCCTGATGGCGCTTGTTGATGATGGTCGAGGCTGCCTTAAAGCGGGCCCAAATTTCTTCACGCAACTCTTTGGCGACAGGCCCCGTCTCACGATATTCCTGATGAAGTTTCTGGAGCTGATGAAAAGCTGAGACTGGATCCGCATCTTCTGTCAGTTTTTCGGCTGTCTCGCATAGACGGACCTTTGCTTCCAGATTCTTTTTGAAATCGTATTCGCGGAATTCATGATTGAGTTTCAGCAAATCGTAGAATTGTTCGACGTAGAGCTGATAGTTTTTCCACAATTCATTAGCATTCTCGGCCGGCACATTTTTTATCTCTTTCCATTCGTTCTGAAGGGCTTTGAACGTTTCATACGAACGGTTAGCCTCTTCAGGAGTGGAGGCCAACACCTTCAGACGTTCAAGGATGTCGAGTTTCTTGGCCAGGTTTTCGGCTTTCTGACGTTCCTGCTCTTCGTATGCCTTGGCCCGTCTTTCCTTAATAAGTCCCATCTGAGCCTTAAACTCTCCTTCATCCGTATCCGGTTCGGGACGAAACTCATCGGGACTTCCGCCCGCTTCTACAAAAGCAGTACGAGCGGCGGTGACTTCGGCATGCCGGCTTTTGTAGTAAGCATACTTCAGTTGTTCCAATTCGTCTTTGCTGACGTCTTCAGCACTTTGCACAAGTTCCTTAAGCCGGCCTATCACGTCAGCCTTACTAAGGGATGCACTGGTTATATCTGTTGTTTCGACAGATGCCGTATTTTCACTCAAAACTTCCGTCTCAGGAGTTGTTACCCCCTCTTCGGGAGCTACTAAAGGTTCATTCATTATCGTTTCGTCAGACATAGCTGGTAATGTTTCAATGGATTTCTTCTACAAATGAAAGGATTTTTCTTCGTATAGCCTAATAAAGGCGCTTCTTTTTTTGTTTTTTTTGAATTATATCCATGTTTTCCGGCGGAAAAGCCAGAAGAAGGTAGCTGTTACAAAGATAGAAAGGACAAAAACCAACGGAAAACCCCACCACGAGTTCTCCATTCCATTTACCAAGTTCATGCCGAACAAACTGGCAATGAGCGTCGGGAACATCAGTATAATGGATATGGACGTCATGCTTTTCATCACGCTACTCATGTTGTTATTGATGATGCTCGCATAGGTTTCCATCATCGAATCAAGGATGTGGGTATAAATATTGGTCATTTCGCGCGCCTGGTTCATCTCGATATTCACATCTTCGATGAGGTCCGCATCGAGTTCGTCCACCGGCAGTTTGAATTTCAACTTCGAAAGCAACGTCTCATTGCCACGGATAGAGGTAATGAAGTACGTCAGGCTGTCCTGCAGGCGCGACAAGTCTATCAGGTCCTCGTTATCTATTTTTTTATCGAGCCGTCGTTTGGCCTCTTCTATCAGGATGCTGATTTGTTTCAGACGCTTCAGGTACCATACGGAGGATGAGAGGAACAAACGGAACACGAGATCGACAGAGTCCGTAAAGCCCATATTGCGTTTCTGTTGATACGATACGAAGTCGAGCATCATGTTCGTCTCGTAATTGCATACCGTCACACATACATCTTTATATAGGATGATGCCCAACGGTATGGTCGTATGCGGCGTATGCGAATGCACCTCTTTTACATAGGGTATACGCAAAATGATGAGAATCCACCCTTCGTCGTATTCGTAACGCGAACGCTCGTCTTTGTCTCGGATGTCATCTAAGAAATAGTTGGGGACTTTCAGTTCGTTAATCAGGAAATCTTCATCATCGGTTGTCGGGCAAGTAACTTGTGTCCAGCAATTTGGTTCCCAAGAATCGATTGTACGCAGGGTACGACTTATATTCCAAAATGTTCGCATGTCTTCGTTTTCCTCCATCCGTTTTAGGCCCGAAGAATTGCCTCATGCAAACACCTCGTAGCCGTTAATATTCTCTTTCCGCGTAATAGTCGTCCATTTTTTATTTGGAATCTGATTTTCGCCGGCAAAAGTACGAATTTTATTTTTTTTCGGCAAGTCCACACCCCATTTACTTTTTATCCGATCCGCAGATATACTATTCTGTAGAGTCAACCAGCAAGTGCAACATTACGGAATATTTTTGAAAAAGACTTCC
>CATXZX010000077.1 GCA_958404085.1 uncultured Prevotellaceae bacterium
CCTTTCTTCACTCGCCATTCGGACAGATGGCAGTAGCTGACAGAGAAATCCCCGGCGTTGGCCGACAAGGATAAGCATCATGCCGCGATTAATCAGACCGGCCATCTTTTCTGTGTACTGTGGGCGTGGAATGAGTTCCATAATCGTAATTTTTGCTGTAAAGATAGCGACTATACTCGGTAAAACAAACAAAAATGCAAATATTTCAGGTTATAACCTGCGAAAGCTACAATTCATGCGGAATTTTCTGGTTACATTTGGCGTATATTACGCAGGCAGGCACGACCGCCGGCTCTGTCCGGGCGACGGTCCTGTCACGAATACGACCCTCCCGGGCAATCCTCTATGCGAGGGGCCGTCCGGGAGGGTCTGGTCTCGGCACCCGCGCCCATCCGCCTGGGCCTGGTGGGCGTGTGGGTGCGGTATGTCAGCGTACGATGATGCGGCCGCTCTCCAGCTTGCGGCCTTCGGATACAACCGTAAAGGTGTAGACACCGGCGGTCATGCGTGCGGCGCTCACACGGACGGTCGTTTCGCCGGCCGGAATGGGCTGGCGGGCCATCAGGCGGCCGTCGGCAGCCGTAACCACCACTTCGCGGCGTACGGAGGCAGCGGCCGGAGCGGTCTCTACGGTAATGTCATCGGTGCGGCGGGCCAGGGAGGGCGAGAGACGCAGCGGCATGCTCTTGGCCTCGCGGATGGAGTTGGTTTTAGTCTCTACTTCGTAGAAAGTGTACTCCCCTTTATCGTTGTCTAACTCTACCACATAGCATTTGCCGGCTATCAGAACCACACTCCATACGCTGCCGGGAAATGTATGTACCACCGTACCATCATCACTCAGCAATTCCGTACCGATACATTTTGACCAATAATTCAAACGACGTTTGACAGGAATTTGCTCACCCCATATATTTACATGGTCGACAATAGATGTATCGGCCTCGGTCGCCGGACTGTAAATCTCTAGAAAATATTCGTATTTCTCATCCGCGTTGAACAAACTCTGCGAGATACAGACCAAAGAACATCCATCGCATATCATACCATCGTCATAATCGCGTATTTCTATATACGAATGATTTCCATAATAAGTTTCTTCACTTACAGTTTTCCAATCTCCGAACTTCGGAATACGATTCACTTCATATTCGTACACCCAATTATCATTTTCTGTGTATTTATAATACGTGTACGTAGTTCCGGGTTCTTCCGATACCTCCAGAGGCATGAATTTGTGTACATTCCCCTTCTTGGTATGCGAGGATAAACCACTGTTTTCAGCCAGCGAGACGGCTTCTTCCAAACTGTTTACCCAATGACTATTCGTTTGCCTCTCGTTATCCTCATAAGCTCCTTCTATCTGCTGACGTTCCTGTATAACCTCACGGTGGGAACAATATTTACTTTCCTTAGGAAAGTTGATCTGCTTAAGTTGCAACAGGTTTTCATCGTATACCTGCAAGCCTTCACCATCGGGAGCTTCGAACAGAAGCTGGGGTTTGCCCGAGAGGGTGAACTTCTTGGATATGGGATCGAATCCAAAAGATTTAAATGTTGTCTGGGCCTGGAGGGCAGGAGCGGCGCATAGTGCGGCACAGGCCATCCACAGGCTACGGCGCAGGCGGCCGCCCAATTGTTTTTTAATTGATAATTTATTCATGATCTTTCGTTGTTGGGAACGAAAAAAGGCGTGTAACCATTCTTTTGCCTGCATCTTTTTAGGTTACCGCCAAGTGACCTGCTACACAACAAGCAACAGAACAATCCACGCCATAAGGCGCGAACTCTCAGTCGACTTGTTCCCGTGTAGCGAATATTGGCGGTATTCAAAAAGATGAGGAACAAGAGCCAAAAGCTCCGTATGGTAATTAATGTCCGTATGTTACAGGATGGAAACGCCGCCTCTTTGTCGTTTGTTGTTTTGCGCCGTCCGGCGGGGCCGGTGCGGCAATGATTTTTTTATTCAAACTCTCTCAGAGCAGGGGGAGACGGGAGCCGGATAGGGGCAACCTTTCTCCGCTTTATGTGCAGCGTATGGTATATCTGTGTGCGACCTCCTTTCTTTAATGGTTCGTACCTGCGCGGGCAGGTCCTGCAAATATACGCATTTTGCAGAACAACCGATGCGATGCAGACCTAAAATCGCGGTCCGCGGTCCGTATCGGCGCGTCAGAAATCGTATTCCAATTTGACGGATGGATGTCGCAAAATTTGTTTCCGGGCCTTCTGTTTCGAAACAGCGGCCTCCTTTTTCGAAATGGCAGGCCCGGCGTTTGGCGGCGCGGCGGCCGTAAAAATGTCCGGCCGGTTGAATTTTACGTTTCCGGAGGTCTGTTTTTGTATTTTTAGGTTAACTTTGTAGCCATACGCTTATGTCTGAAAAACATCGTACGACAATGAACATACAAAAACAGTTGCATTCCTTTGCAGTGGCGGCGGCTCTTGCGCTGTCGGCTGCGTTGCCGACGGGCGTCGTGGCCCAGTCGGGACTGATACCCCAGCCCGTTTCCGTCGTGGACGGAAGCGGTAGTTTCACACTTACCTCCGGAGCGGGCATCCGGGTGCCTCGGGCCTGGCGCGCCACGGCCGACCACTTTGCTGCCCTGCTCCGCCGTTCGGCCGGTTTAGACCTGAAGGTGGGCGCCGGCGGGCCGGTCCGTCTGCAGAAAGACCGCGGCTTGGCTCCCGAGGCCTATTCGTTGGTCGTTGCGGCCGACGGAATCACCATCAGTGCATCCACGGTGGCAGGTGCCAGCCATGCGCTGGCCACACTGGCCCAGTTGGTGTTAACCTCCGCCGACGGACGCATTCCGGCCGTGCGCATCGACGACAGTCCGCGCTTTGCCTATCGTGGCCTGATGCTCGACTGCAGCCGCCACTTCTGGACGGTGGACGAACTGCGCGAGACGCTCTCGCACATGGCCTTCTTCAAACTGAACAAACTCCACATGCACCTGACCGATAACCAGGCCTGGCGTTTTGCCATGGACGGCTATCCCGACCTGACGACCAAAGGCACGCATTATCCCGACTTTCCCGCACTGTCCGGCCACTTTTATTCGAAGGCCGACCTGCGCGGCCTGGTGGAATATGCCGCCACGCTCGGCATCGAGGTGATTCCCGAGGTCGACATGCCGGGCCACGGGACGGCCTTGTTGGCCGCCATGCCGCAGCTCTCGTGCAACGGCGGCACCTTTGCGCCCTATCCCGAGGAACGTCCGCTGGGCGAGCGGCGCCGCGTGGGCGAGAACATGCTCTGTATAGGCAATCCGGCTTCGTTCGAGTTTGCCCGCCGTGTGGTCGATGCGCTGGCCGAGGTGTTCCCCTCGCGCTACATCCACTTCGGAGGCGACGAGGTGTCCACCTCCGTATGGGCCAAGTGTCCGAAGTGTCAGGACCTGATGAAGCGCATGGGCATGAAGCGCGAAGGCGAACTCCAGGACTATTTCACCCGCGAGATGAGCCGTTACATCCGGTCGAAGGGCAAGGTCATGATAGGTTGGGACGAGATAAACGACCGCGGCGCCGCTACGGAACACGATGTGCTGACCGTATGGCGCGGCGACGGCCTGAAGTATCAGCAAGCGGCCCTGGAGCGCGGCATTCCGGTCATCATGTGTCCGCAGAACGGGTGCTACTACGATTGGGGATATGCCGGCAATTCCGTCCGCAAGGTCTATGAGTGGGACCCCGTAGGCCCCGGTGTGGACGCCGGACAGTTGCCGCTCGTCATGGGGGCGCAGGGCGCGCTCTGGACCGAGCGCATCGCTACGCAGGACCGTGTGGAGTGGATGCTTTTTCCGCGCCTTACGGCTCTTTCCGAGGTCCTCTGGACCCCGGCGTCCGGTCGCAATTGGGACAGCTTCTACGGCCGTGTGACGGCGTGCTACCCCGTCATGGAAAAACTCGGCATCAACTTCTATGCCGACGATGCCCTGAATGAAAAAGAATTTGTGCCTACACCCGAAAAACCGACGCTGGTACGTCCGGCCGTTATCGAGACGAACATTCCGGCCAATTCGCCTTACCATCCCGAGTATGCGTTCGACGGACGCAGCAACTCGTTCTTCTGGGGCGGCTGCACGGTCGATGCCTCGCACTACTTCACGGTGACGCTTTCGGAGCCGACCGAGGTGAACGAATTAGAGGTCGTTACGGGCGACTCGAAGGACTATATCACGGCGGCCGACCTGCTGGTGAGCGAGGACGGCGCCAAGTTCGAGAAGGTGGGTTCGTTCGATGCCGAGGGCCAGGCCAAGGTGTCTTTGTCCGGACGTATGGTGAAGGCCGTCAAGATTCAGGTGACAGGACCTCATACGTGCTGGCCCATTATCAAGGAGATTATGTTGCGCTAAAAAGGGCGTTGCCGGACGGGCGCTGCCATGGGGCAGGCTCATCCGGCAACGCCGTAGTCTTGAGATGCGCTTCCGGTGGAAAAATGGGCCTTCGGAAAATCATCCCTTGCGCCTGCGTCCGACGCAATGGATGAGGGAGAGGACAGCGAGCAGGATGCCGGTCTTGTAATGCCACAATCCGGTGGGAGATTCCGCCCCGTCTATGCACGTTATCAGCACGAGGCCCGTTACGGTCGCTGCCAGAAATGCCAGGGTCAGGAACAGGGTAAGCAGGCTCTTTGTGCCGGTGCGTTCCGATACCAGTCTTTTGTACCGGCGCTTGTGACAGGCGATGTGGAACGCCGCGGCGATGAGCCATGCCGTGCTTGCGGCGACGTGTGCCGCGGCCCAGTTTTCCCACACATTGTGGCTGCTGCCGTGTCCGGCTATGTGCAGGCCGAAACCGGTGACGACCGACGCTCCGAAAGCTCCGAGCAGCAGGCGTCTGGCCGGCGACCGTCTTCCTACGGACCGGAGGTGTCCGGACAAGGCGGCCTCGTCCGTTTTGCAGAATACGCCGTGCGGGCAGGTCTGTATGCACTTGTTGCAGCCGATGCAGGCGTCGGCATCTTCAAAGATGACGTGTTTGTGCCACAGGAAACCGGCTTTCCCGATAACGTTCTTGGGACATTTGTCTACACACTCCCAGCACGCCGCACACCGGCGCGGGTCCATCGTTACATACTTGGTCGTTATGGTTTTCATCGTTTTCTTTTTCTGCAAAGGTAGGGAGCCCGGCCGAAAAAGCAGGTAGACGGAACAAGGCAATGCTTGGATTATTCAAGGTTTCTTTGTCGGAACAGCGTGGGACTGATGTCCGTTTCCTGTGCGAAAAGGCGGGAAAAGTAAGCATAATCGTTTACGCCGAGCCTTTCGGCGACTTCCTTCACCGAAAGGCCGGTGTGGGCCAGCAGACGTTTGGCCTGCAACACCGTTTCCTGCTTGATATAGCGGGAAGTACTCATTCCCGTGATGCCTTTCACGACCTCGTTCAGATAGACGGCCGATATGTTCAGCAACGAGGCGTAGTAGGACGGTTGGCGGTTGGCGGCGAGGTGTTCGGTCAGCAGGCTGCGGAACGACAGGACGATTTCGATGTGTCTTTGGCTGTGCCTGGTTTGTTGCAGGTCGACGTCTTGCATGGCCTCGGCTACGATGCCGATGAATGTTTCCGCCAGCCTTCTTGCATTTTCCTTGGCCAGTCGGTCCGCCGTGTGGCCCGTTCTGCCTGCAAGGAGCGCCGCAATCTGTCCCAGCTCGTTTCTCCGCTGTCCGTCAATCCCGAACGACGAGGCAAACAGCGAGAACTTGTCGAAGATGCACTTCTCGGTACTGCCTACGAGGCTGCTGTCGGCTATGAGCAGCCATCCTTCGGCGTTTTCCGAGCGGATAAAATTGTGAACTTGGCCGGGCTGTATCAGAAAGACGTGGCCTGCCCGGAAATGGAGTTCGTTGAAATCGACAATGCCGCACCCCGTACCGCTTTCTACCAGCCCGAAGATGTAATAATCGTCCTGGTGGGCGTAAGCTACCGGCGCGATGTCGGGCGTTTCCGGGCCGATCCGGCGCAGATGGATGCCGGTATCCAAAAGGTGCGAGGACTTGTGTTGCGGAATGTTGTGCATGGTTCGTTTTTCGACAGAGAAGTATCGTCCGGGCAGGCGGCTGCTTGGTGCGTTGTCTCCCGTTTTACTCCGGCAGGGCCCCGGAACGGACAAAAAAACGGTCTGTTCCATTCAGAACAGACCGCCTTCCGGTTGTTGTTCCGCCCTGATTCGAACAGAGACTGAGAGAACCAAAAACTCTAGTGCTGCCATTACACCACGGAACAAACATTTTTTCTGCTATCGGTTAAATAGCGGTGCAAAGATAGTGCGTATTTGCGAAATAACCAAATTTTTGTGCTGATTTATGCCGCTTTAGTCTTTCGAATGATGCTCGCCGAGGATGCGGTGGGGCAGGTCGCCGTGAGCGAGGAGTTGGAACGGGCATCCCATGAGGCGTTCCAGTTCTTCTTCGCCGATTTTGCCGGCCGGATGGTAGTGGAGCGTGCCGTCTACGCAGGCGATGTTTTTTACTTTCTGCAGTACGGTACCTATGTCGTGGCTTACGAGAACGATTGCGCAGCGGTTGTTGATTTGTTCGAGCAGGCTGTAAAGTTTTGTCTCGAACGGTTTGTCCAGGTAAGTGCTGGGCTCGTCGAGCAGGAGCAGTTCGGGCTGCGCCACCATGGCCCTGCCGAGCAACGCGCGTTGCAGTTGTCCGCCGCTCAGCGAGCCGATGGGCTGGTCGGCCAGGGCTTCCATGTCGAGAAAACGGAGCATTTCTTCCGTCCGGCGGCGGTGTACTGCCGTGAAGCGCCGCCAGAGTGGCTTTTCGCGGTTCAGTCCCGAGAGGATGACTTCGCGTACGGAGATGGGGAAACGCTTGTCGAGTGTACTGTATTGGGGCAAGTAACCGATGCGGATTTCGTGTTGCGGACGGCCGTCGCGCAGGTAACGGATACGTCCCCCGAGCGGCCTGATGAGTCCCAGCATCAGTTTGACGAGAGTCGTCTTGCCGCCTCCGTTGGGGCCTATGATGCCGAGAAAATCGTTTTCGTAGACGGTCAGGTCCACGTCTTTCAGGACGGGGCGGCCCTCGTAACCGGCCGTCACGTTTTCGAAACGGAGAATGGGGCGGTTATTCATGACAAAGGGCGTTTGCGATGCGTATGGTCTCGTCGGGCCAGTCGTAGCTGAGGGGGTTGATGCGCACGATGCGTATGCCCGTTTCGTCGGCCAGCGCGCGTACACCTGCTTCGCTGAACTCCTGTTGTACGAACAGCACCCTGAGGGCTCCGGCCTTGGTACGGTTTATCAGCGTCCGCAGGTTGTCGGCTGTCGGCTCCTTGCCGCCTTCTTCTAAGCTCAGCTGCGTCAGGCCGTAGTCGCGGGCCAGGTAGCCGAGCGCGGGGTGATAGATGAGGAACGTGCGGGCCGTGCAGCGTTTCAGGACGTGGCGTACCACGTTGTCCACGCTGTCGATGCGTGCCAGCAGAGCGGCTGTCCGCCTCTCGTAGTAGCTGCTTCCGGCCGAGTCGATTTTGCAGAGCGCGTCGCACAGGTTGCGGGCTATGACCGACGCGTTTTGCGGCGAGGTCCAGGTGTGCGGGTCTACC
>CATXZX010000078.1 GCA_958404085.1 uncultured Prevotellaceae bacterium
GCAAGAAGTCCGGTGCTCGTTGAACAAAGCAGCCCGGTCGCCATTGCGAAATATGAAATGCCATATATACAAAAGGAGACTTGACAATATATAAGAGGAAGAACGGCTTGCCTTGCAAGCTCCAATTATAAAAGTTGATGCCATTGGATATGTATTTCCAAATGGCATGGACACAGCAATGTGGAGCATTGCCCCACATTGCCGTTCTGCCAGATGCCGGTCAGTTCAGGTATGACCATTCTGTTATCTCCAGTTCCTCGCCACAAGGGAAATCAATGATAGGGTCACAAATGAATGTACCACAGAAATTGACTACTACACAGCCGTTTTTCAGAGAGGCCGGTTCACTCCAATTATCGTCCGTATGTCGGATATGATACCACAGTTTACCCTTGGGCAAGGTTTCGGTGGCAATCCGCAAATCAATAAATTCGCCCTCAATGGTCTTGCCATTCGCCAAAGTCAGAAGCATAGGCGATTTGCTTTCTTTTCTGTAATCGTACAGCATAATCTTTCTTTTAATCTGTTATCTCAATTATTTCATCAATCCGACCGCAAAGGAATGTCCGTAAAGCGGTCTTGTCCACGGCATAGTATTCGGCTATATGTCCATATTGCTTGACAAAGTAGCGTTTCAGTATATCCGAGAAGTCAAAGCGGTAGCCCATTAGCGGAACAGCCCTTTTGAAATAGGTGTTGCTGTTCACGCTGTCCGTAAGCCAATTCTTTTGTTGTCGGCTCATTGGCGTACCCTCATTGAGTTGCACTCTCAATTGATAGACCTTGCTGTCTTGCAAGGTTGAAAGTTCGGGAATATCCCAATCCACAAACCTTGTCGCTATCGGTGTCATCATAAAGCAATCCTCCATTAGTCATAGATTAGCACTTCATCCCGGTATTCCACCACCACCTTGCCGTTGGTGAGCCTTACCACTATCTCGTTGCCGTAGTCTTCCACGACTTCACCCTCTGTATGCCCCTTATAAGGAGTCAGTAATGTGCATAAGCACCCGATAATGTCCGTATCTTGTTCGTCCTCGTAATACATAGTCAGTGAGTTTTTAAGGGTTATCGGTATGACCATTCTCCATTAGAGAACACTTGGAAGTTCACATATTCGTTACATAGTTCGTGCGTCAGCACTCGAATGTAGATTTTGTCTTTGTTCTCCAAAAGAGAAATCATCTTGTTTATCTCTTTTTCGGGATAGTCCCATTTTGACGAAAACTCGCCCTCGATACTGTCTTCCGACCTGTCAAGGTAACAGTCGCAAAATGTGTCTTCCAAAAAGTTCTCCACCTTATCAAGGTCTTTTTCGTTCTCCGTACTTGCGTAGAAGATGTTAGTCGCGTAATTTGCCATAATCGCTTTTGATTTGATTTTTTACTTTTCCCTCTGTTAGCATCAGCTACTTTCGGGTTTGATTAAAATTATGTCGCTTTGCAAGGTGTCCCGGCTCTTCCTGCAAGGCTTCACAGACAAAATACGACCTCAGTTGAAAACCGAGTGTGGAGATTTTGGCTTGAACCGATAGGCTTGACCTTGCAAGGAAGAAAGACGGGATATATACCTTTGCGACACAATTCTTATCTGCCAACCCGAAAGACGATGTGAAACATGAAGAGAATAGTTTGTCCTTGTTATAACAGTTGAATTTAGAACAGGAGAGTCGCTTTATTCAAAAGGCGAATTACAAAGGGGAGGATATGGCGAATACAGCCAAAATAGATTTTCTATTGGCTGGCGAAAAGAAAAAGGATTGAATGTCATAATTCAATCCGTCCACTCTCTTTGTCTATATATACAAAGGATAAATAAACTATTTATGTGTATTACGAAATGGCAATGTCTGCAAAGCGAAACACCGAAATATCAGACATCAGGATAACAAGTCTTGATGCGATAATATTTTTTCTTTTGGCCAGCAACCAATAATTCGAGGTCACGAAAGCGTGAAAACAGAATAATGAAAACAATAACCAAGCATCTGAAAAGAACGAAAACGCTATGTGAAAACAACAGAAAACAACAATTAACAAGCACTTTATATTGGGTAAAATTTGTTTCTTATTTGTTACTTGATAAAGCAATGATAATACTTTATACGCTATATTTCAATATGTTATATATTATATCGTTTTTACCGGGAAAGAAATTTCCAATCTCACGCATCAAGAACAAAGCCCCTTATATAACTACAATCTTTACAGGTTCTTTTCTGCTCAATTTAGGAATATATTGAATGTGTGCATAACACGTAGTACAGACTGGATAAATATTTATCCAATCTTCACGTACAACCACCAATTTCTCCAGCCGTTTAATCAGATTATTATATTGTATAGTCGTAAGCATGCATTCAAAAACGCTATAATTCATTCTCGTTCCCACCGATTCCATAATCTTCATGACCTTATCCCGGCGTTTCGTATCGCCTATATCGTATGTCACGACATAAAAGTGTTTATGCTTCATACATCTTTTCAGTTACCATTTAGCCACATACGGCTTAAAATTCTCAGTTCCATCAAACGCTTTAGCCAATAATTTTGCTTGACGCAGAATTATCTGTTCCATTTTCATCTCCTCGCCCCTAAATTTCTCATAACGGGCCAGACGTTCCATTACGGCCTTTACTAAGAGTTGCCGTGTCTTATCCGTAAGCAATCCGTTCCGCACCTCCAGTTCCTGTCCTTTTTGAATAAGACTGATAACGACACGGTCGACAACCTGACTGCGAAAAATTTCCATCACGTCATAAACCAATGTCGGTTTCCCGTCCCGGCGAGCATGAATAATACTCTCGTAAGGATTCAGTTGTGCGGCCAAGAGAGCCTGACATACTCTAACCGACAATATGGCATACCCATAGTTTAACATTGAATTTACAAGATCTGTAGCACCCCGATGTTCCCTATTCTCGAAATTCACCTTATCGTCTGCAAATAACTCGCGTATATAATCCCAATAACGAATTGCCACTTGCGATTCATGACCGAGCAAATTTTGCATAAAATGAGCATCAAATGTTTTTATTGTTTTCTTCCATCGCTTGAACTCATCGACCACTTGTTCCAATCTCTCAAGTTTAGGTTCCAACTGCGGATAATGCGACTTATGATACTTATTAAAGTATTTAATCAGTGCATGCTGGTTTTTTATTTTGCCCTCAATGATACTTAATGCCATCGTATACTTTTGTCTTTCACCCGCATTTGCCTGCTTTGCCCACCGGGTGTTTTGAATGAACCTCGAGTTGATGACAGATCCTAAATGCGTCCCGTTATTATCAAAGAAATCAATGGGAATTTTACGTAACATACAAAAATTCATGAGATTGGAAGAAAGCGAAACACCCTGTCCGGTTATAACGATCTGCGAAAGATTTTCGGAATGATAATGAGCGATAACCTTACCTTTCTGCGACACTGTAATTCCGCGATTGGTCAATCCGACGAATGTTCCAGGCTTATTAACGAGAAGTCCACTCGTTTCTGCTTCCTTTTTCCGAAATTCTCTTTTACGTTCCTGTATAAGTTTCCGATTCTTCTTTTCATTAGAGACCTGCATTCCTTTCGATTTCAACATCATGTATTCCGATACTATATCAGAAATATGTTGTTTCTTATCTCGTTGGAATCCAATAGAAATAAAGTCGATAGCGGCAAGGGCATTCTGCAGACTGGTTTTACTTCCGAATAGATGAGATGTGGCGGAAAGTAGGGATTTAATCCGTTTCACGAAAACAGAATCAAAATATTCAAGTTCCTCTTGCGGTAAAAGTTTGCCATAATAATTTCTCATGCCGCTCCATGCTTTTTCACTTTTTACCGAAAGGCCGCTAA
Source organism: uncultured Prevotellaceae bacterium (assembly GCA_958404085.1). Classification (GTDB taxonomy): domain Bacteria; phylum Bacteroidota; class Bacteroidia; order Bacteroidales; family Bacteroidaceae; genus Alloprevotella. The sequence continues at coordinate 3,846 of CATXZX010000078.1, forward strand.
GGTCGAGTTCAAACGTGTTAATCCGTTCACACAGTTTCATCCGTTTGGATTCCGTGATGACCGCAGTTTTGTTACGTACCGTTATTCCCAGAAAATCAAATCCGTCTTTTATATCAATGATTGCAGGTGGTTGATTAAGGGACAAAGAGAGTTTCTCTTTCAAATAATGTTCAGTTTTGGCCAGTATATCCCTTGCTTGCACCGTGGATTCGCACAAAAACAAAAAATCATCTGCATACCGTATATACGGGACATTCCTACTAACGGCAAATTGGTCAAACGAATGCAAATATAGATTTGACAACAACGGCGAAAGTACGGCCCCCTGGGGTGTACCCAAATCCGGATTCATCCATTCGCGGGAATCGTGTTTGATTCTGCCCATCCGGACACAAAGCATTATCAGGCGTACGATTTCATTGTCCGTACCGGTTGCAATCAATCGCTTTTGAAGAATTCCATGGTCTATCGAATCGAAAAAATTATCAATATCCAGACGCAACGCACAACGATATTGCGACTTACAACACTCAGCCAGCACTCGCCTTATAGCTTTGACAGCACCCTTGTTCGGACGATAGCCATAACTATTATTCAGGAACAATCTCTCATAACGGGGCTCTATGATTGACTTGATAGCGTGTTGCACGATTTTATCACGGACAGCCATCATCCCGATTTTACGAAATTCCTCAGCATCTTTAGTTTTAGCTATTTCTACTTCAATGTATGGCAAAGGTTTCCATATACCTGATTTCAATTCGTTTGCCAGAATCTGAATCTGCTTATGCCTTTCTCTATCGAAATCTGCAATAGTAACGCCATCTATACCGCCCGCCGATCCTCTCGTCTTTACCATGTTCCACGCAAGGTAAAGACGAGATTCCTGACAGAGGGCATTGAATTGTACTGACATTTATTCGAATAACACGGTTCGCACGCTACAATCCATCATTTGTGCCTGTTTCCACTTCTCCGGTCCGTAAAATAGGTTTTCCATATAAACCAGACGAAAATAAAGAAGCATCCCGCACTCCACATGATGCCAATCATACGCACAAGCGGCTGGTTATACTCGACATTCACGGAAAAGAACGAGAAGATAGCAAATATCACTTGCGAAAAAGTCAGGAAAGCCAATATCCAGTTCGTACGGGTGCTGATTTGGACCTGAAAGCTATCCTGCATATTATTATAGTTTTCGTTCAGCATATCGAGCAATGCCTGCAATCCGATGTTTTCGACCACCGTCCGATAAAACCTGTTTATATGCGTAAAGCGCGATACACATATAAATATATGTTTTCTGATCTGCCACAACTGCCCGATGGTTTCGCTTACGTCACGATACCCCAACGGCCGGTACAACTGGTTCGTCTGACGAATCAACGCGTAATATTGCATGATAACGAATGTATATATCCATAGATATTCCATCACGAATTTGCCCGACTTATAGTTTCGGATAAACGGAGTATCGCACTCCGGTTCCAGAATGGTTGCCATAACGCATCCCTCGCTACGCGAACATACATGGATATTCCGAAACAATTCGACAGGCTGTGATGTACTTCGGGCCGTCTGGTACGCCTCGGTCTGTATGCTGGCTATTTGCAAAAGTGCATCCCTGAAATCATCCATGTCCTCGACTTCTGCAACCTGGACGTACGAAAACAGATGCATACGTATTTTCTCCAAAAAGGAAATCTGCGGAACGACCGTGTCCGAGAGCAACAACTTACACAAACCGGACAACCGGATGCCTTCGCCATCCAAGGATCCATACAATTTTGCCGCCACGTCTTTCTTCTCTACCCGCAAATAAGGTTGCTGATGATCGATCTTATGAAGTGCATAGTTGAACATCTTCAAATCATCCAGCGTCAAATCATCGCCCTGCAACTCCACCCCCATTACCAGAATCCCGACAGGACAATGCGGGTAAATGATGACATGGGGCGCATTCAGTTTCTTCCCAGTACTGAACTTAAACCGATAGCTGTATTCCTGCTTTTGCTTTTTCAACGAAAACGTATACGTATTGTTATTATTGAACGAACAGCAAGCGCCCTGCTTCAGTTCATAGATTTGCACATGGTCGGCAGCAAGGTTCGCGCCACACATAAACTGGGAGACATAGGGGTATAAGTAATCGCCGTCGATAGAGACCTTGGTGCATCTTATCCAGTTCGGCGAATCGTCAAACAATGTCTGTTGTTCCACACCTTCCGCAATCTCGAAGGGCAGATACATGATAGTCAGGGAATCCTGTAGTTTCATACTTTTTCCGTTTTATCTTGTTGTACTTCTTCTTGCATTTTCTTCAGTTTGTTGACCACCAGTGTTGCCAGTGTCGTCAGTTTAGCCTGTACCTCCTTACCCAAAGAGGCATGTACCAGCGTCGCTTTTGCCAGTTCATTATCGGCCGCAACCTTATCAAAAGATATTTTGTAATGATTATGACTGAAAGCATTACGTATAGATATGATCAACTGGCATTCCTCCTCCGTCAATTTACCCTTCTCTTCCAACAGTTGCAGCAACGACCGGAAATTGTTTCGCTTGGCCATTTTCGATGTGTCATTGTCGATAAAGAAACGTTTATCCGACGGATTATTCAGAAAGTTCCTGAACTCGGTATTCGAAACGACCTGCTTTTCCAACTGATGCACGGCATAGAAGATACGCGAACGGTGTATATCATACGAAGTCAGTTCCCCCATCAGCTGGTTGTAGTCCACATTCGGTATCTGCTCGTCACCCAATACTTGCGCCAGCTTTTCGAGCAAAGAGGGTAAGCGGTCGTCCGAAAGCAGCTGGTAGAACTCGCCATAATTTTTCAGCGCCATGTTTTCCTGGCTGATGTAAACCGTCTTACCCGAAACATCCACCGGAAACTCGAAGTCGACCTTCTGGTTCAGGAACTTTCCGTTGCATACGGCGGCCAACCTAAACTCGCGCAACTCCCTTATTTTTTCCATCCGGACAGACTCCTCCATCAGCCGTTGGGCCATCAGGAACAGAATCATATCCTGCGTCTTGTATCTTCGGATTGTACGCTCGTTCGCCTTTACCTCACTGACGCATCGGGTCAGGCGACGCTTCATAGCCTCCTGGGCCTCTTCGAGCGTTTCGTGATTGCCTTTATCCTGCTTGGTCATCTTGCAAACATAATCATCTATCTCATTCTGGATTTGTTTTTTGTAAATGGGGTTTCCCTGGGCATCCCGCATCGGTTTCCGATTGGCTCCGTATACCATAACGGGCTTGCCGTCCCACCCCACTGCCTTTTCCGCAAACCGCTCTTTAATCCGATCGCTCGTCATCGGAACAGGAACAAGAGCGTTGCGCACTTTTTTATTGTTCAGGATATTGAACAGGTCGTAAACGCGTCGGAAATCATGTACCCGACCTGTCTGGGAATCTTTTTCTTTGTATGAATAATAAAACGGCTGGCTACGGTCGTCAAGCACCGTCTCAAAATAGGAACTGATGAGGTAGGCAACATTGTTATTCAGGGCTTCGTCGCCCAAACGTTCCATCAGTTTTGCATGGTCGGAATAATTATTTTTCAAAAGTTCCAGTATAGGTTGCGCAAACAGGCCGTCGGGAAGCCATACCGCCGTACGTTTACCGTCCACTTCCAGGTAGCGTTTTGCCAGGTCGCGGCAGTAGTCCTGCG
>CATXZX010000079.1 GCA_958404085.1 uncultured Prevotellaceae bacterium
GTAGCAAAATTAGATGCCGGTATGAAAAATTCCATGATGGATTATATTATATCATCTGTCGCTGAAACTCCCTTGATGGATGTATTCCATTATCGTGAGGCAATACCAGATTTTGCGGTTAAGAGCGTGACGGAGCAACAATCTTGATGACGTAGCAATATTGAAAGTATGATACAGGAACAAATCGAGTTGATTCGGTCCGAATTGCCTGAAGATGTGACATTGGTGGCTGTATCGAAGTTTCATCCGCAGAATGCGTTGCAGGAGGCTTACGATTGTGGACAACGTATTTTCGGTGAAAGCCATGTCCAGGAACTTCAAGTCAAGCAGAGTGTGCTGCCTGATGACATTGAATGGCACTTCATAGGCCATTTACAGACAAATAAAGTAAAATACATTGCTCCATACATTTCGTTGATTCACGCTGTCGATACGTATAAGTTGCTGGAAGAAATAAATAGGCAAGGCAAAAAGAACGGACGTATCATCCCATGCCTTTTACAGCTGCATGTGGCGCAGGAAGAGACAAAATTCGGATTTTTTCCCGATGAATGTCTTGACATGTTGGACTGTGGAGCATGGCAAGCATTGGATTATGTTCGGATTCGCGGCATTATGTGTATGGCATCCAATGTAGACGATAACCGGCGCATTCATAAGGAATTTAAAACGGCGTACGATTTTTATGAACATGTGAAGAATACGTATTTTGCTTCATCTCCGGCCTTTTCCATTCGTTCGTGGGGAATGAGCGACGATTATAAGATTGCTGTTCAGGAAGGCAGCAATATGGTACGCGTCGGCAGTCGTATTTTCGGAAAACGCCAGTATTGACAAATATTCTGTCTCAAAAATTTTTTAAAAGGCTTTTTATCCGTATATTTGCACATTAATAAAAGAAATGTGCAAATGAACGAAATAAAAAGTTTTATAGAACGTATAGAGCAGAGTATTAGAGATAATTGGGATTTGGATGCTCTTACTGATTATGAGGGAAGCACGTTGCAATATAAAGACGTAGCCCGAAAAATTGAGAAACTGCATATTTTATTCGAAAATGCCGGCGTTCAGAAAGGTGATAAGATTGCTATGTGCGGGCGCAACAGCAGTAATTGGGCTGTGGCATTTTTATCGACTTTAACCTACGGTGCTGTGGCAGTACCTATTCTACATGAATTCAAGGCGGAGCAGGTTCATAATATTGTCAATCACTCGGAAGCTAAACTATTGTTTGTCGGTGACCAGACGTGGCCTGCATTGGATGCCGATGCTATGCCGGATTTGGAAGGTATCATTTCGATACCCGACTATTCGTTATTGGTGTGTCGTACGGAAACTTTATTTAATGCCCGTGAACACTTGAACGAGTTTTTCGGAAAACGTTATCCGAAAAATTTCCGTAGACAACACGTTTCGTACCATCGTGATAGTCCGGAAGAACTGGCCATGATCAATTATACGTCGGGAACTACAAGTTTTTCGAAAGGCGTGATGATTCCTTATAGAGCTTTGTGGTCGAATCTGGATTTTGCCGATGGGGCACTGGGACCTGAAATAAAGAAAGGAGATCATGTAATCTCCATACTTCCGATGGCCCATATGTATGGCATGGCTTTTGAATTTATTTTTGAGTTTGCATCAGGATGCCATATTTTCTTTTTAACACGTATTCCGAGCCCTAAAATTATTTTCCAAGCCTTTACCCGGATTAAGCCCAGTATTGTGATCTCGGTTCCCCTGATTATTGAAAAGATTGTCCGCAAATCTGTTTTTACGAAATTACAGACCCCGGGAATGAAGATGCTTTTGAAATTCCCAGTCATCAACCAAAAAATACGTAAAAAGATATGTGACCAACTGGTCCAGGCCTTCGGCGGCCATTTCTACGAAATAATCATTGGCGGTGCTGCCATAAGCCGCGATGTCGAATCTTTTCTCCACCAGATCGGATTTAATTTTACGGTCGGTTATGGAGCGACCGAATGTGCCCCCATCATATCCTACGTAGGTTGGAAAGATTTCCGCCCTACATCGTGTGGCAAGGCTGCACCGCGGATGGAAATTAAAATAAACAGCGCGGATCCCGAACACGTGGTAGGCGAGATTCTGTGTAGGGGGGCAAATGTCATGCTTGGATATTACAAGAATCCCGAAGCGACAGCCGAGGTCCTGGATGCTGAAGGATGGTATCATACAGGAGATTTGGGCGTTATGGATTCCGATGGTTACCTCTATATAAAAGGACGCAGCAAGAACATGCTGTTGGGCGCATCCGGACAAAATATCTATCCGGAAGAAATAGAGGACAAACTGAACAATATGCCGTTTGTCAGTGAAAGTATTGTTATCCAGAAAGGTGAGCGACTGTACGGCCTTGTTTATCCCGATTATGATGAAATCCATTCGCTTGGACTTGCAGACGAGGATCTTCCAGAGGTCATGGAACATAACCGGCAAGAGCTTAATACGTTGATACCGTCTTATTCGCACCTTGCTGGTATAAAAATCTATACGGAAGAGTTCGAAAAAACACCTAAACGCAGTATTAAGCGTTATTTATATATGAACGCGGACATCGATTAACACAATTCGTTGTCAACGAAATCTCAATGAAACAAGTTAAGCTATCCGGTACGCTAAAGGTATGTGATTTTAATAATTCATATACCTTTAGTGGTTGAGGCAGTTTAAAGACCTTTTAGATGGCGAAAGAGAACGAGGCGTATTTTTAATGCGTAACATGTTTAATCGTGCTGTACGTACGTAATTATGCACAAATGGGTGCATAATAAATTTTTTAGGTGCATTCTCGATAATTTGACGAATTTGTTCCGTCATGATGGGATAACGGTACCGGCTGCATATAAGCATAAAAACTTCAGGGCCTAATATGTTATCGTAATTCTCTGAGATAAATGCTGTTTCCAATCGTTCGATTTTCTGCTCACACTTTTGGCTTTCCCGTCTGATCTTTTCCCGTCTTTTTGCATTATATTCTCCATTCATAATGTAACGGACTTCCTTATTGGAGAGTTCCAATAAGTCGTTGTCCAATTGACTTTTTTTCTCAATAAAACGATATAATCTTTCATTCAAAGAACCTCCCAGAACCTGCTGGCTCCCTGAGTTTATCCGTATCGTCAGATTTCCATTTTCCAAGACCAATGGCATTACGCTTTCATTATCCATATATAGTTCTGCCATTACGATGGAATCCATCATTCCCATGAAATTGAATTGTCCGTGTACTACTTCACAAGAATCAAGATTGCGTATGTTATTATTTGATTGTATTTTCAGGTAAAGCATACGGCCGTCAAGCATTGGTACAGAAGTGTTACCAGCTATGCGGTATTGGTCTGAACAAGAACACAGCAATAGAGTAGAAAATATAATAATATAAAAGTGTCTCATCATTACAATTGATCTTGATTTTGTCAACTTCATATTGCAAATATACAACTCACCGCATGACAAAAGAAATATTTTAAGCAGTGATAGCGCCAATTATAATTATTTAAATATATGGCAATGAGCGGCCTCCGGCAGAAGCAAGCAAAGTCCCCGGGTAAAAGGAGATACAGTTGGACAGAAAAATACTCGGAAGTATTCGTAATTCTCTTGATATCGGGACTATTTAGATGATTCTTTCTTTATTTCACTCGCTATACGGAAAGATGTGTACAATTGTAGCCATGCCGCAATGGTCAAACATACGATCCATTCGTTTCGTTGGGCAAAGCCTTGATGCCAGATATTCATGAACATCGGAATGGTTGTCAGCAATAAAAGTATGGAACCGAATAGTTGTTGGCGACGTAATCGTATGATAGCGATATTTGAACCTTCATAACGTGCCAGCATTTGCATGGACGAGAATCCAACAGCTCCCACTCCGTATATATAGGGTGCAAGCGGTTGCCAAGAAGTAATCATAAGTACTACTCCGATTAATATCAGAATGGCTCCTGTCTGGAAAATCAGAATTTGTTTGTTATTCAGTTTCTTCATCTTTCTCTATTACGTAGATGTCTTCGTCGGCCATTTTCATAAAATAACGTTCCCGGGCAATCCTGACAATTGCATGTGGATTGCTTTCCTGCTCTTCTAACTTCTTTGTGTCTGCAGCAAACATATCACTGTATTTTTGGATTTCGGCATGCAGGGTTCTGAGTTCCTGCTGTTGCTTATGCCGATGCCAAAAGCTGTTTTCGTCTAAGAAACCGATGGTGACAGCAAATGCAAGGAATACAATACCGTATTTATGTTTGCTGATATAGGTCAAAGCCCCGCGTAATTTTTTCATATAAAACCGATGTGTCAGGATGCAAAGATAGGAATTAAATATGGAAATCGGTCGGCACTTATTTTAAAAGCTGTAAATATGTATTACTCTATAGTTCAAAGAAGTGAAATGAGTAAGGATATATTCAATACGGTTACCATGAATCCAAGCAACAGTAGCAGTAGGGTGGTCGAACGTGAATTAGCGTATTTCCCCATTACTTTTTTGTTGGAAGTAAGATAGACTTGTGTAAAAACAGTAATTGGCAGCTGTATACTGAGTAACATTTGTGAAAAAATCAATCCTTTAAACGGATTGTCGATTAGAAAGATAATAAGGAGAGCCGGTATGAATGAAAGAATGACCCCCACCTTTGAATGCAGGTCTTTGGGATTATATGCTTCTTTATAGAACCCTGCAAAAATAGATGCTCCGGCTATTCCGGATGTGATAGTAGAGGAAACACCGGCAAGTAATAGGGCTATGGCGAAAATAACACCGGCATTGTTACCTACCAAGGGTACTAATAAATGTTGTGCTTGATCGAGTTCGCTTACAGTAATCTTTTTTTGGAAAAAAGTAGATGCTGCTAAGATGATCATTGCCGAATTGATAGCCCATCCTATGACCATAGATAAAAGCGTATCGTAGAATTCGTATTTTAATTGTTTCTTAATGACCGATTCGTCTTCTAAATTCCATTCGCGGCTTTGGATCACTTCCGAATGTAAGAATAAGTTGTGCGGCATGACGACAGCGCCAAGTACGCTTGTGATAACCAGCATGGAATTTTCAGGGAAAGAAGGTTTTATCCATCCTTGGACAGCTTCATTCCAGCTTACATCGACCAGCGTTAACTCATATAAAAATGATAGTCCGATAATGGAAACGAATAGAATGATTTGCCGTTCAATCTTGTTGTATGTATTGCTGAATAACATGATCAGGCAGGCTGTTGTAACAATTACGGCACCGGTTTTTATGGGAATACTGAACAACATACGTAGGGCAATGGCTCCACCCAATATTTCCGCAAGCGAGGTTGATATGCTAGCCAGCATGGCTGAGCATAAAATCGGTCGGCTAAGTACGCGCGGCATGTATTTATTGGTCGCTTCTGACAAACAAAGTCCTGTAACAATACCAAGATGTGCTACGTTATGTTGAATTATAATCAGCATTATGGAAGAAAAGGTAACTACCCACAACAAAGCATACCCAAACTCGGAACCGGCTGCCAGATTTGTTGCCCAATTGCCGGGATCAATAAAACCGACTGTCACCAATAGTCCCGGACCGATGTATTTAAGCAGGTCTAATCCTCCAGAACGAGGGGAATGGTTGATTTTGAGTTTTTCTAATAAATTCATATTCAATCTTTTTTTGTTTAGATTCTTACGGAAATGTCAGGACAAACGATGTTTTGTTTGTGGCCGGATTGCTCTTTAGCGTGATACTCCCGCCCGATAACCGCATAATTTGTCTTGAGACGGACAAACCAATGCCGCTACCTCCTTTTTTAGTCGTGAAAAACGGAATGAAAATATGTTCCGCCTCTTCCGGTGGAATGCCGGGGCCGTTATTGCTTATTTCAATCACCACGGATTCATCCGGCTTGCAGTAAGCATTCAGTTCGATACGTCCGTCCGGTTGTTTGTTGCCGATAGCTTGCATGGCATTTTTCAGTAAGTTCAGCACAACTTGTGTAATCAGCTTCTCATCGGCATGAACAATCAGATCTGCCGGATCTATATGCAGATTGAACGTGATGTTAGGGTATTTGTTTTGATGATTGGCCAAATTTATCATGCGCTCGGCAAATTCCCGTACATAGAATAAAGACGGTTCCGGAGTAGGTATGTGGGTAAATTTACGATACGATTCAACAGATGAAATTAAACTCTTGCTGGTTGTATAAATCATTTCCAATCCCTTTCGAATTTCACTGTTCGCATCTGTATGAATGGACAATAGCGTATTGCTCAGCGAAGTGATGGGGGCGACGGAATTCATGATTTCGTGGTTTAGAACACGGATTAAACGTATCCACGAGTCGATTTCTTTGTCATTCATCTCGCTGTCGATATTATTGATGACCAGTATGCGCACATGTTTTTCCTGGAGAGACATTTCAGAGGCCCGGATTGAAAGATTTACGGTTCCGCGTTCATTAATGAATGATATTTGATGCTTATCTCCCGGAAGAATATGGGCAACTGTAGCCTGCAATTTGGTGTCGACACGTGCCAGTTGATTAACATGGGTAAAGACGGACAGCCCCAACAGTTGAAGCGCTTCCTTATTGCTTTGGTATATATTACCGGCATCGTCCAAAACCACAATACCCGTATTGACGGAGTTCATGATTAGCTCATAATATTTTTCTTTTTGGACAGCCTCTATTTTTGCCTGGTACAATATCCGGATGATACGATTCAGGGACTCATTGACTAATTTATCGTCCGATAAACAGTTGTCGGTAGCAAATTGCAGGGCATAGTCGTTGTTATCGATAGCGTCGAACATGAAAGAAACTTTCCGGTCATTGCGCTTGTATAGTTTATGTAGCATCCATATAGCATAGAGCCAGCCGATAACAGTTGGAATGAGGCATACCCACTGCCGGGTCAGAGCGAAATATGTTCCGCTGACGGACAATATTCCGAATACGCCCAATCGGAGCGCCAGGCTATATTGGATTTGATTGAACATAGTTATAATTTGTAACGTTTGATTTTATTGTATAATGTCTGACGCGAAATACCCAATTTATTGGCAACGATTGAAAGATTGCCGTTGTGTTTATTCATGGTCTCCCTAATCATGTTACACTCCATTTCTTCTAATGTAGTGGCTTCTTTGAATGGAACATGTTTTTCGCACGGAAAATCGAAATCCGGAGTATCAAGTGTCTGGCTGTCGGAAAGGATTACAGCCTTTTCGACGGTGTGTTCCAATTCCCGGATATTGCCGTACCATGGATGTTTCTTTAGTTTTTCCTGAGCGTCAGCACTGAGGTTCATAGATGGCTTTCCGTAGATGGAGCAATATCTGGCAAGGAATATCTTTGTTAATGGCACGATGTCTTCCGGTCGTTCCCGAAGGGAGGGTATTTTTACATGTATCGTATTGATACGATATAGAAGATCTTCGCGGAATTCTCCTTTCTGTACCATTTCTTGCAAGTTACAGTTGGTTGCGCATATCAG
>CATXZX010000080.1 GCA_958404085.1 uncultured Prevotellaceae bacterium
CATAATTGTCACTACCCCCTCAAAGTAGCGCGTCTACCAATTCCGCCATCTCTCCATCTAAAAGCTGGTGCCCAGAACAGGACTCGAACCTGCACGTCATTGCTAACACTAGTACCTGAAACTAGCGCGTCTACCATTCCGCCACCTGGGCAAATCGCTTCGCATTCTCTCAAAGAAAGAGCGGAAAACGAGACTCGAACTCGCGACCCCAACCTTGGCAAGGTTGTGCTCTACCAACTGAGCTATTTCCGCAGTGATGTGCATTTCTTTAAATGCGCTGCAAAGGTACGACTTTTCGATATTACCTCCAAATTTTCGAACAAAAAAAATTACGATTTCGCGATTTTTTCCATTCCGGACAAGTTTTTTTCCGCTTATCTATCCAAACTACGGCATTCTTCCAGCCAGACATCCGCAGCAACATCGCTGGCCATCCGCCAGTCGCCGCGCGGACTTAATGAACAACTGCCGACCTTCGGGCCATCGGGCAGACAACTACGTTTGAACTGTTGCGAGAAAAAACGCCGAAAGAACGTCGTAAGCCATTTCCTGATGGTTTCATCGTCATAGATACCGGAAAATGCCTTTTGAGCCAGAAAATAAATCTTGGCAGGACGAAATCCGTGTCTCAGGAAATAGAACAAGAAGAAATCATGCAGTTCATAGGGGCCGACAATATCCTCCGTCTTTTGTGCGATCTCTCCATTTTCATCATTCGGAATGAGTTCCGGACTGATCGGAGTTTCGATAATGTCCTGCAATGTTTTTCTCTCTTTCTCAAATCCCGGCTGCATGGCCACCCAGCCGACAAGATGTTTAATAAGAGTTTTGGGTATCGACGCATTCACTCCATACATACTCATGTGATCGCCGTTGTAAGTAGCCCAGCCCAGAGCCAACTCGCTCAAGTCGCCCGTACCGACAACCAATCCTTGCATCTGATTGGCCACATCCATCAAAATCTGCGTCCGCTCTCTTGCCTGACAATTCTCATACGTAATATCATGATTCGTCTGATAATCGTATTCTATATCTTTGAAGTGCTGTATACACGATTTCTTGATAGATATTTCGCGGAATGTGATACCCAGACTTCTTATCAGGTCCGTTGCATTGGTATAGGTCCGGTTTGTCGTACCGAATCCAGGCATCGTAATTCCGACTATACCTTTACGGTCCAGGCCCAAGCGGTCGAACGCCTGCACACATACCAACAATGCGAGTGTAGAATCCAGCCCACCGCTAATACCCACTACAACCGTCTTACACCGTGTATGACGTATTCTCTTCATCAGCCCCTCTGTCTGAATCGACAAGATTTCACGACAACAGGTATCGTATTCCACGCTGTCCGGAATAAACGGATAAGGACGGACGTTACGCGTCAACCGAAAATCACGTTCCGACAAAACCGGTTCCGTCTCAATGCGCTTTACGGAGACTTGATGGTCGGCTTTGGATGCGAAGAACGTTGTATTGACCCGACGCTCCATACGCAAACGCTCCACGTCGATCTCACTGACGACCAACTGCGAATTCAGGGCATGCGGTTCTTCGTTTGCCAGCAATACCCCGTTTTCATAAATAAGGCCTCTGCCCGAGAACACCAAGTCCTGCGTACTCTCACCATACCCGCACGATGCAAACACATAACCGGCTATACACCGGGCACTTTGCTGAGAGATTAAACTACGAAGATACTTGTTCTTGCCGATACCATCATTATCCGCGCTCAAATTGAATATCAGCTCCGCACCGTTCAACGACATGCCGGAACTGGGCGGAATCGGCGCCCATACATCTTCACAAATTTCGACCGCAAATGTACAATTCGGTGTTTCAAACAACAAATTGGTAGCCAGCGGCACCGACTGCCCGCACAACCTAATCGTCGTATCTATCGCCAGATGCTTACCCGAAGCAAACCAGCGCTGTTCATAAAACTCCTTATAATTAGGAAGATATGTTTTAGGGACAAATCCCAACAGTTTACCCTGTTGCAGCACGACCGCACAATTATATAATACACCCTCGTGCAATAGCGGCATACCCGCAAGTACGATTATATTCAGTTCGCGGGTAAAATCCAACAAATGCAACAACGTATTTACAGCTTCGTCCAACAATATCTGATGGCTGAACAAATCCTGACACGAATACCCGGTAATTGAAAGTTCCGGAAAACAGATGATTTCCACACCGAGTCCCTCGGCCTGAGCAATCAGTGTTTCCATTTGCTGTACATTATACTTACACTGCGCAACCTCTACAGTCGGTATTGCAGCCGCAACCTTAATGAAACCGTAATTCATAGTAAACTTCCTAAACAGATTAATTGTTTCAATTCGTCCCTACCCCACTCGCTTATTTCTTCGTTTTGCCCGATTGAGATTCGGAAACTTGTTTGCTCGGCTTATAACGTTTGTTCAATCCAGCCACTACGTCATTCGTTATATCATGCGTTTTTTTAGCCAACAGGATGTTATCTCCGGCCTTACTTATAATATAATCGAAACCTTTCGTTTTGTTGTATTCGTTCAGAAAGCTCTGGATAGAATCGCGCATCTCGTTCGTATATGCCTGTTGCTCTTTGTTCAACTGCATGGTCAGGCGTTCGCGCAATTGCATGTATTCCATTTCCTGTTTTCTTAAACCGGCCTGAGCATTCTCGGCCTCTTCCTGCGACGTGAATGCACCTTCTTGCAATTTCCGCTGAAAATTTGCTACGGCCTGCTGAAAGGCCTTTTCTTTTCCTTCCAGTGTCGAAGCTATATTCTCACCGCGCTTCGTCAATAATAATGTATAGTCCTTACAAAATTTATATTGGCTCATCAACGAATCGAGTTCCACGAATCCGATTTTCAGGTTCGAGCCCGTCGCAACCTTCACAGGAGTTTCTGCAATCGGTTCCGTTTTTTTATTATCACAACTTACGCAAAACATCGTACCCAGTGTAGCCATCAGCAAGGTACGAATAACAGGTTTTTTCTCCATTATGCAAATGTTTAATGTTTCTTTTCGTGTTCGTCAATTCGATGTGGATTAGGAATGCGATCCAGTTTATCCATTGTCTGTACACAATGAATTCCTTTTTTTCTAAGAGCTTTATTGCTATCTATATGAATACTTCCGAACGGTTCATTCCTTACAAGGAGTTTTATTGCCAGAAGTGCTATACAGATAGCAATTATTAACAAAGGAAGCAAGAACGTTTCTATCATTCTTTATTATATTTGTGACACAAAGATACACCTTTCTGTGCGAAGGCTTCTTTGGAAAAATCTATTTAACTATAATTAGTATTATTGATTACATGAAAGAATTAAAACCCTCTGAAGTATTCGCTTACTTTTCAGAAATCAATCAGGTACCCCGGCCTTCTAAAAAAGAAGAAAAGATTATCGAATACCTGAAAGACTTCGGCAAGCGGAATTCGCTTGAAACTCACGTTGACGAATGCGGCAATGTCCTGATGCGCAAACCGGCCACTCCGGGATTCGAAAACCGGAAAACCGTCATCTTACAAAGCCACATGGACATGGTATGCGAGAAAAACGAACACGTCGCATTCGATTTCATGAACGATCCCATACAGACCCATGTGGACGGCGACTGGCTGAAAGCCCGGGGTACGACACTGGGAGCCGACGACGGCATCGGCATGGCCATGGAGTTGGCACTGCTCACTTCCAAAGACATCGAACACGGACCGATCGAATGTGTGTTTACGCGCGATGAAGAAACCGGACTGACAGGCGCCAATGCCATGAAATCCGATTTCATGAACGGCGATTACCTGCTGAACCTCGATTCCGAAGACGAAGGACAAATTTTTGTCAGTTGCGCAGGCGGTGCTAAAACCGAAGCGCTGTTCGATATCCGTCTGACCGATACGCCGGCCGACCTGTTCTTCTTTAAAATTCATGTCAAGGGTCTGACAGGCGGACATTCGGGCGACGACATCAACAAAAAACGTGCTAACGCGAACAAATTGCTGACCCGTTTCCTGTATCAGTGCAACCAACGCTATCCGTTATGGATTGCCGACATCCAAAGCGGGGGCCTTCACAATGCCATCCCACGCGAAGGATATGCCGTCTGTGCCGTTCCCGTGAAACACAAAGAAGACGTACGGATCGACCTGAACATACTGAGCAGCGAAATCGAAGAGGAATACCACGCCACTGAACCCGGTGTAACGTTTTCGCTCGAAAGTTACGAAGCAACGGAAAAAGTCATTGAAAAAAGCATTACGGACCGTATCATAGCAGCTTTGCAGGCCGTGGGTAACGGAGTGTTCGCCATGAGCCAAGACTTAGACTGGTTGGTAGAGACATCCTCGAACTTAGCCAGCATAAGAATGGAAAACGACACCATACGCATCGTCACAAGCCAACGCAGCAGTTTGACCAGCGCGCGCCACAATGCCAGCAATGCGGTCAAGGCAGCATTCGAATTAGCCGGAGCCCACGTAACAATCGGTGAAGGATACCCCGGATGGAAAATGAATCCCCAAAGCGAAATTCTGCATATCGCCGTCTCCACTTACAAAAAACTATTCGGAAAAGAACCCAAGGTCCTGGCTATCCACGCAGGACTGGAGTGCGGACTGTTCAGCGAAAAGTATCCCCATTTGGACATGATTTCATTCGGTCCCACGCTACGCGGCGTTCACTCCCCGGACGAAAAGCTGCTCATCCCCACAGTACAAATGGTTTGGGATCACTTACTTGAAATTCTGAAAAATATACCCGTAAAGGCATAATAAAACAAGGGCACATTTCGTTTTTATATGAAATGTGCCTTTTTTGTATTTACGATATGAATCTATTGCGTATCAAGACCCTGATTTTGCCCTTTCTCTCATTGATTTTCTGCACGGCGTGCATGGATGACGATGATTTTACGACCTCCGTTTCCGACCGATTGTATTTTTCTACGGACACCCTGTCCTTGGATACGGTCATTACAGGACAACCCACTTCCACTTATTCCTTTTCGGTCTATAACCCGCATGCCAAGAATATCCGCATCCGTTCCGTACGTTTAAATGGCGGAGTACAATCCCCATTTCGGGTAAACGTCGACGGAATCTATATAAACGAAGGATACGAAGGAACCATCGACATCCGCAAAAAAGACAGTATCGCCGTTTTTGTTTCGCTGACAGTTCCGCACATCGGAAGCGAAGCCCTGCAAACCGTACGGGACAAGATTCAGTTCATGCTGGAGAGCGGTGCCGTTCAGGACGTATGTTTAGAAGCTACCGGACAAGATGTCCATACCCTGAAAGGTTCGGTAATCAAAAACGACACGACTTTTTCAGGGAAAATCCCATTCCATATTTTCGATAGTCTCTACGTTTCCGAAAACGCCACATTAACGGTTTCCCCCGGTGTCACCTTCTACTTCCACCCTGGTGCGGAACTGAAAATCGCAGGCCGGTTGCAGGCCCGGGGAACCCTTCAATCCCCCATTGTTTTCAGAGGCGACCGGCTGGACTACATGTTCCCGAATCAACCGTACGACCGCATTCCCGGACAATGGAAGGGCCTGCGTTTCCTGTCCCGAAGTTTCCAGAACATTCTGGATTATTGCGACATACACAGTGCGCAGACCGGCATACGATGCGATTCTTCGGATTTATCCGACCTAAAGCTGCGCATCGAAAATTCAATGATTCATAACATGAAAGGAAACGCCCTCGAACTCCGTTCATGCCAGGCATACGTAGGAAACAGCCAGTTAAGCAATGCACTGGACAACTGCGTAGCCATTTACGGAGGCGAAACGAACTTCGTACACTGTACGATTGCCAACTTCTATCCGTTCGATTTCATAAGGGGAGGAGCCCTTTACTTTGCCAATGCAGACGGCGAATCCGTCTATCCGCTCAGAGGCACGACCTTCACGAACTGTATACTGACAGGAAGTATGTCGGATGCCGTATCGGGTGTCAGTTCCGACAAGGAATCTCCCTTCAACTATCACTTTTCCCATTGCCTTGTCGCTATGGAAAATGGAGAAACCGACGAGAACTTCCATAACGTTTTATGGGATGCAGAAACGAACGAAGTATACGGCTCCAAAAACTTCCGTCCCTTCAACCTCGATTTCCTGCTGTTCGATTTCAGGTTGGACTCGCTCTCGGCCGCTATCGGAAACGCAGATTACGAAGTAACGGTCAACAGCTATCCATTCGACCGTAATGGAGTTTCACGGACTACGGACGGTCATTCCGACATGGGGTGCTACGAATTTATTTCATCCGACCCGAAGCGTTCGAAACGGCAGACATCGAACAAACGCTCTACGGTTCTCCGGTGAACCGCATGCGTCGGAATCATTACCCGAAGACAAGAACTTAAACCGATACCTCTACCTACTGAAAGAACGCCCTCCAAAAGTTTTTCACAACTTCCGGAGGGCGCAATTTTTCTTACAACATGCTATTTGCGGATAGCCTACAATCCTTTTCCGTGGCAGTTCTTGAATTTCTTACCGCTTCCGCACGGACAAGGGTCATTACGTCCGGGAAGCTGATCGACATGAATCGGTTCGCGTTTTACGTTTTCACGCGTATCCCGTGATGCCACTTCCCGCTGAACGTCATCCAGTCCCCCCGCACCCGGGCGACTTTCCACATAATTGGGAGCTTGTACAGGAGGCTCCGGAACCGATTCGCGAACCTGCTGTTCCGGCTCACGCATCGGTATCTGGCCACGCATCAAGATTCCGATCGTCTGGTTGTTTATTTTGTTCACCATGTTGTCGAACAAGGTAACGCTCTCGAGTTTGAAAATCAACAACGGGTCTTTTTGTTCATAACTTGCATTCTGCACCGAACGTTTCAGATCATCCAGTTCGCGCAGATTCTCTTTCCAGGCATCGTCTATCGTATGAAGGAGTATCGCTTTTTCAAAGGCCTTTACAACCGACTTGCACTCTGTCTCGTAAGCCTCCTTCAACGAACAGGATATATTATACACTTGCTTGCCGTCCGTAATCGGTACAAGAATATTCTCATACATCGTACCTTGGTTTTCATAAACGTCCTTGATAACCGGCCAGGCAATTTCAGCCAAGCGGTCCGTACGGCGTTTGAAGTTCGCCATTGCAGCCTCGAAAGCCTTTTCAAAGAGTTCTTCGCGTTTCATGGCGTCAAACTCGCTCTCCGTAAACGGAACCTCCATGGCCAGAATCTCGATAAATCCTTCTTTACAGCCAATGAAGTCATTCTTCTCGATAAGATGTACGCAACGGTCCCATATCATGTTGCTGATATCCATTCCGACACGTTCACCCATCAATGCGTGACGGCGTTTCTCATAGATGACCGTACGCTGCTTATTCATGACATCATCATATTCCAGCAAACGTTTACGGATACCGAAGTTATTCTCCTCCACCTTCTTCTGTGCCCGCTCAATGCTCTTGTTAATCATAGGAGCTTCTATCACCTCG
>CATXZX010000081.1 GCA_958404085.1 uncultured Prevotellaceae bacterium
GGCACTATTCGCGCTTTCGCCCCACGCTGCGCATCGACTTCGGCCCCATCCGTTCCATGTTCGGCTTCAGCAGCAAGCTGCTCGTCACCAGCATTCTGAACAACCTCAACAACCAATGTCTGCAAGCCCTTCTGGGACACTTCTATCCGCGTGCCGATGTGGGCTACTACTCACAGGCCGGCAAATGGAACACCATGGGCTATTCGCTGGTGGGCGGCATGGTGGGCAGCATCGCCCAGCCCGTGCTGGCCGGCGTGGCCGACGAGCGCGAACGCCAGCTCCGCATCTTCCGCAAGATGCTCCGTTTCACCGCCTTCGTATCGTGTCCGGCCCTGCTCGGGCTCGCGCTCATCGCTCCCGAGTTCGTCGCACTGGCCCTCAAGTCGCAGTGGATGGGCTGCGTGCCCTACCTGCAATGGCTTTGCCTGGCCGGCGCTTTCGTTCCGGTGGCCCAGCTTTACTCGAACCTGCTCATCAGCAAGGAACGGTCGGCCGCCTATCTGGCCGGCATCGGCTCGATGCTGGCCGTACAGGTAGCCGCCATCTACCTGCTCAACCCCTACGGCATACAGACGCTGGTCTACGCGGTCGTGGCGCTCCAGATTTCCTGGCTGGCCGTATGGCACTGGCTGGCGGCCCGCTACACCGGACTGAGAGCCATACATGCGCTGTGCGACGTGTTGCCCTTCTTCTTCGTGGCCGCGGCCTCCATGTCCGTAGCCTGGCTGGCGGCCGACGCAACGGGGGGCGGCATGGTGCAACGCCTGGCTGTAAAGGTGGCCGTAGCGGCCTGCTGCTACGTAGGGGCTATGGTCCTGTTGCGGGTAGCTGTGTTCCGCGAGTGCATGACATTCTTCTTATCCAAATGGAGGGGCCGCCATGAGTAATCCGCACGGTCCTTCGGTCTCGGTGGTGCTTTGCACATACAACGGCGCCCGTTTTCTGGACGAACAGCTGGCTTCGGTAACGGCACAGACCTATGCGCCGTGCGAGATTCTGGTCCACGACGACGGCTCCACCGACGCTACGCCCGACATTGTGGCCCGCTGGAGCCGGCAGGACCCCCGTATCCGCTTCGTACGCAACGACGGTCCCCACGGGGTGAACGGAAATTTCTTTACGGCCATGCACCGTGCCTCGGGCGAGCTCCTGGCGCTCTGCGACCAGGACGACATTTGGGAACCCGACAAACTGGCCGTCCAGGTCGAGGCCCTGGGCGATGACTGGCTTTGTTCCGGTTTCTCGCGCCCCTTTTCCGAAGGTGGCTATCCGGCCCTGTGGGACGCACGCCGGCCCAACTATCACCTGCTGCGGGTACTCTATCTCGGCGTACTGCCGGGTCATACGCTCCTGCTGCGGCGTTCGCTGCTCCGCTACCTGCCTCAGGGTATTTCGTCTCCCTACCTCTACGACTGGCAACTGCAGACGGTGGCCGCCGCCGCGGGCAAAATCGTATTCGTAGACCGCGTGCTGGTCAACTGGCGCCGCCATGCCGGCGCCGCCACAGCCGTTCCGCCGGTCGAGCGGGGACGGCTGCGCTCCGTCCTGCGCTATGTGTGCGTCACACTCTTCAGGCACCGCCGCCTGCAACGTGCCGTCCGTGCCCGCTTCGCCTACATCGGCGGAATGCTCGCCCCGCTCCCGTTCGATACCCCCCAGCTGGCCGATGCGCGCCGCATGGCCGCGCTGCAACAATCGCGCCTTTTTTCCGATTTTCTCCGCCTGACAGCCTTCTGCATACGCCATCGCCGCCACCTGTTCCACACGGAAACCACCGGCCGTGCCTGGCTCGACATACTCCGGGCCGCCTATTTCCCCTTTTCCTGCGGGTGGTACTACCGGGGGGTGCTGCGGCCGCCCCGTGCGCCGCGTCCGTAAGTCCTCCGGGCCTCTTCCTATATAATAATGTATATAAAAGCCGAATATCGCACAGCGTAGTTCATCCTTATCCGCACGAATTATGACGAATCCTACTGTCACAGTGGTCATGGCCACCTACAACGGTGCGCGTTTCCTGCGCCAACAGATCGAATCCATCCTTGCCCAGACCTATCCGGTGGCCGAACTGGTCATCCAGGACGACGGCTCGGACGACGACACCATAGACATTGCCCGCGAATACGCCGAACGCCACCCGAACATCCGCATCTTCTACAACGAGAAGAACATGGGTTTCAACCGCAACTTCATTTCGGCGCTGAAACGCTCCGCCAGTACGTATACGGCCATAGCCGACCAGGACGACATCTGGTTTCCCGAAAAACTGGAGCGCCAGGTAGCAGCCATCGGCACCCACGACATTTGCCATTCATGGCTCTACATAGGCAACAGCCCCGCCGACCACCGGCCGGCCGCGCAGTCGCGGCCGCAAAACGACTTCGACTGCCTGCTTTTCACACCCACCATCTATGGCCACACCATGCTGGTACGTACCGACCTGATACGTTCCATCCGCGACTGGGGAGCCCCGCACATCACGTACGACTGGCGGCTCTCGATAGAAGCCTGCCTGCGCGGCGGCATCGTATGCGTACCCGAATTTCTGAACTGGCACCGGCCGCCCGCGAACTCCGTCGTCACGGTACACCGCAAGCGCTACATGCGCCACTCCGAACACGCCACGTGGCAGCCCTACGTGCTGGGCATCGCCGACTACTACCGCATCAAACGCAAACCCGGCTTCAAATGGCTCTACCGCATGCTAGCTCACCGCACCATCCGCCGTTTTCCGCTGGAGAACCGCATGTGCCGCTTGCTGCTGCGCAACGATTTCATCAGTCTGTTCCTGCTGTGCCGCCTCTGTATGCGGCACCGGGCCTCGGTCCACAGCCGCTTTGCGGCTCCGGGCTTTAAAAACGCCCTACGCGGATTCTTCTTTCCCTTTATCCGTTCCTATACGAACACATCGTTCGATTTCTAATCCTTATCTCCGTGCTAATTGAAAAAAGCGGCCTGCTTTTTTCAATTAGCACGGAGATATTTTCGAATCACTTCACCCCTGTTTCCCATGTTTTAGCAAAAAAACAAAAACAGCGCACAATAATTATTGAAAGGCCCGGATTTTATTTGTAAGAAGTTGGTTGCAAAACAAAGAATAATTATTTTTGCGATGATAATATGTGTCGGGAGAGACTCATATACAAGTATTATTAATTTAAATTGGTGAGTATGAAAAAATTTGCATTGATGCTGGCTTTTGCCGGTCTGTCAGCTGGAGTGATGGCTCAGGAAGCAATCGAAACTCCGCAAATGAAGTACAGTGTTGCAACGAATTCATTCTGGAGCAACTGGTTCGTTTCGCTTGGTGGAAACTATAACGCATTTTATTCTGCCCAGGAAAAAGGAGTTTCAAAGAATCCTTTCAAAAACGACCGCGGACAATTCGGATTCGATGTGGCTGTTGGCAAATGGTTCACACCGGGACTCGGACTCCGGACCAAGTTCAACGGAATATGGGGCAAGCAAGTCAATACCCCAAGCTCTCACCCTTCCATCGATATGTGGAATATTCAGGAAGACCTGATGTTCAACATGAGTAACCTGTTGTTCGGATACAACGAAACACGCGTATGGAATCTGTCTCCGTACGTAGGCGTCGGCCTGGCAAGGAACTGTTCGGACAACATCTACGAAGCAAACTATACGTTCGGCCTTCTGAACACATGGCGGTTGAACAAACATTTCCTGATCAACCTGGATGTATACGCTACCTTCGCCGGCGACGGATTCGACGGTGCAGCATCGGGAAAGACCAAGAACTATACGATAAACGGACTCGACAAGTGGGTAGGCGCATCGGTAGGCGTAACCTATAATATCGGTAAGAGTACCTGGAAAAAGACGCCTAACGTAGACGCCCTGATGGCCATGAACAAGGAACAGATGGACGCTCTGAACGCGTCGCTCCGCGAACAGCAGGATGAGAACGCACGTCTGCGCAGCATGCTGGGCAAGAAGAGCGAAAACAAACCGGCCGAAATAAGGACTGTCAAGGAACTTGTATCGACACCGGCATCGGTATTCTTCCGCATCGGCTCTTCGCGCATCGAATCGAAGAAAGATCTGGTCAACGTGAAGGAAATTGCCGAATACGCAAAGGCCAACGGCAACAAGGTAATCGTAGAAGGTTTCGCCGACAGCAAGACCGGAAGCGCTTCGTACAACCAGACATTGAGCCAGAAGCGTGCGGAATCCATTGCCAACGAACTAGTGAAGATGGGCGTGAACCGCGAGAATATCATCATCGAGGCCAAGGGTGGTGTGAACGACCTCAGCCCGTTCAGCTACAACCGCCGCGGTACGGTAAGACTGCAATAGAAAATCTATCCGGCACAAAGGTATGAGCGCCTTGTGCCACGATAAATAACCCGAAAGCGGGGACCGGAGCAATTTCGGTCCCCGCTTTCGGGTTTATCAGTATACCGCACAACCGTCTCAGGGATGCGTGATGGCCTCGCACACGCGGTCCTGGAACTGACGTCCCTGCGACTGGCGTGCGATACCCTGTGTCATGACGACGAAGCTCAGTACGTGGCCATTGGCTGCCGTGGCATATCCGGCCAGCGTACTCACGCCCTCGAGCGTCCCCGTCTTGGCACGTACGTTGTCGTAGGCACAACCGCGCCGCATGCGCCGTTCGAGCGTCCCGTCTACTCCGGCAATGGGCAGCGAGGGGTAGAGGTGGATGTTTACCGTGCTGTTGCGGTAGGCAAAGTTGAGTACATTCATCAGGAGTTCGGCCGAAGCATAGTTGTAAAGCGACAGGCCGCTTCCGTCGGCAATGGTGTAAGAAGCCGGGGCGAGTCCCAGTTTACGGATGAGGCTATGGACGGCGGCCGCAGCCTCCTTCTGTCCGGCAAAGGGTTGGCCGTCGGCAGCCGCAAGATGGTAGAACATGGCTTCGGCATAGAGGTTGTCGCTCTCCTTCATCATACGCATCAGAATCTGGTCCATGGTATGGAAACGCGTCACGGCCAGGCGGACACCCTTTGCGGGGAGCGCTTTCTCGGCAAGCACCGTATCGGCCACGATGTGTTCCTCGTCGAGCGCCCTGAAGAAGGCTTCCGCAAAACGGTCGCCGCCGTTGAAGAGCAAGGGCGTGAGGCGAGCCTCGTCGTCGTCCCAACACCAGCCGCGCCCCCAGCGGAGCGTGTCCTTAAAAGAGCGGTCGGCGTAAATGCGACCCTCGATGCGGCGGATACCGAGCGCCGAAATAGCGTGCATAAAGGCCTTCAGGTCGTCGCGGCCGAAGGCCGGATCGAAACCGGCCTTGATGTAAATGTCGCCAGCCAGGACGGTATCGCGGACCTCGCCCGTATAGTAAAGCGACGTCTCGAACCGGTGGTTGTCGCCCAGCCGGTAAAGGGCCGTCACGGCCGTCAGCAGTTTGGCCGTAGAGGCGGGCCGCAAGCGCTGGCGGGCCCCGTGGGCATAAATCAGCGTATCGGCGGTCAAGTCGTAGACGCACAGACCCAACTGGGCCGTCTCGAACAGCGGGTCGCGGGTGAGTTCGTCCAAACGCTCGCACACGTTGGCGGGCCAAAGCAACGTGTCGGCAGCCGCCGGAGCATCGGTACGGGGCTGTTCCTGCGCGCCGACAGGCACGCAAAGCCACACAAGAAGCAAAAGGAATATATCTTTTCGGAACATGAAATTATTATTTTAAGATTTCGTTCGCCATAAATGGAATCCAAAAGTACGAAAAAAACAAAAAAGTCCGTGTAACGGAAAGACCGAAAATACAGCTTTTCCGAATCGGCCGGCACCCCCGTAACGTCCGGCGGCGGTGCAAACAGAAAAAAGCTGGGAGGTTTTTCGAAAAAGTTCCCAGCTTTTTCAAATTATCACGGCCCGCCGTCCGGCGAACACACTTTTTTTGTACTTTTGCACAGCAACTAAACATTGCATGGCAGATGATTAGAAAATTCGATTTTCTCATAATCGGTTCCGGAGTGGCCGGTATGAGCTACGCGCTTCAGGTAGCAAAGGCAGGAAAGGGCAAAGTGGCCCTTGTATGTAAGACTACACTCGAAGAAGCCAACACGGCGAAGGCACAGGGAGGTGTGGCTTCGGTAACAGACCTTACGGTCGACAATTTCGAAAAACATATTCACGATACGATGGTGGCCGGCGACTACATCAGCGACCCGAAGGCCGTAGAACAAGTAGTCAGACAAGCCCCCGAGGGCATCAAGTCGTTGCTGGAATGGGGCGTGCAGTTCGACAAGAAGAGCGACGGCAGCTTCGACCTGCACCGCGAGGGCGGACACTCCGAGTTCCGCATCCTCCACCACGCCGACGACACCGGCTTCGAGATACAGCGCGGCCTCATGGAAGCCGTACGCCATACACCCGGCATTACGGTACTCGAAAACCACTTTGCCGTAGAAATCATCACCCAGCACCACTTGGGTATGGAAGTGACGCGCCGCACCCCCGACATCGAGTGTTACGGTGCCTACGTCCTCGACCCCGACACCAAAAAGGTGGACACGTTTCTGTCGAAGGTGACGCTACTGGCCACAGGCGGCGTGGGAGCGGTCTACGCCTCGACCACAAACCCCGAAATAGCCACGGGCGACGGCATCGCCATGGCCTATCGGGCCAAAGCGACGGTCAAAGACATGGAATTCGTGCAGTTCCACCCGACGGCCCTCTACCATCCGGGCGAGACACACCCCGCTTACCTCATCACCGAGGCCATGCGCGGCTACGGAGGCATACTCCGGTTGCCCGACGGGGCCGAATTCATGCAAAAGTACGACAAAAGGCTCTCGCTGGCCCCCCGCGACATCGTGGCACGTGCCATCGATAAGGAAATGAAGATTCACGGGCTCGACCACGTCTGCCTGGACGTCACGCACAAAGACCCGGAAGAGACACGCCGCCACTTCCCGAACATCTATGCCAAATGCCTGAGTATCGGCATCGACATCACGAAACAATACATTCCCGTCAGCCCCAGCGCACACTACTTGTGCGGCGGAATCAAGGTAGATCTGAACGCCTGCTCCAGCATCCGCCGCCTCTATGCCGTGGGCGAATGTTCGTGTACGGGCCTTCACGGCGGCAACCGTCTGGCCAGCAACTCGCTGATAGAGGCCGTTGTCTATGCGACGGCGGCGGCCCGCCACAGCCTGGACCACATCGGCGAATACACCTTCAACGAGCGGGTGCCCGAATGGAACGACGAGGGCACCATGACCAACGAGGAACATGTCCTCGTGGCCCAGGGCATCAAGGAAGTAGGCCAGATCATGACAAATTACGTGGGCATCGTGCGGAGCGACCTGCGCCTGAAACGTGCTTGGACGCGCCTGGACCTGATTTACGAAGAGACGGAGGAACTATTCAAACGCGTAAAGGCAACGCGCGACATCTGCGAACTCCGGAATATGGTGAACGTGGGTTATCTCATCACGCGCCAGGCCATCGAACGCAAGGAAAGC
>CATXZX010000082.1 GCA_958404085.1 uncultured Prevotellaceae bacterium
ACCGGGTGCAGGACTTGCTTTCGCAGATGACCCTGGAGGAAAAGACCTGCCAAATGGCAACTCTATACGGGTCGGGACGCGTACTGAAGGATGCGCTGCCGCAGGCCGGTTGGAAAACGGAAGTCTGGAAGGACGGTATCGGAAATATCGACGAAGAACATAACGGACTGGGCTCGTTCCGCTCGGAATATTCGTTTCCTTATACCAAACATGTGGATGCCAAACACACCATTCAGCGTTGGTTCGTGGAAGAGACGCGACTGGGTATTCCGGTTGACTTTACCAATGAAGGCATTCGCGGACTGTGTCACGACAGGGCCACTTACTTTCCCGCCCAGTGCGGACAGGGTGCCACCTGGAACAAAGAACTGATAGCCCGTATCGGCGAGGTAGAGGCCAAAGAGGCCGTGGCGCTGGGATATACCAACATCTATTCTCCGATTCTCGATATCGCGCAGGACCCTCGTTGGGGAAGATGCGTGGAAACTTACGGCGAGGACCCTTACCTGGTGGGACAACTGGGCAAACAAATGATTGCCAGCCTGCAAAGACATAACTTGGTGGCTACTCCGAAACACTTTGCGGTTTACAGCATTCCGGTGGGAGGCCGCGACGGCCAGACCCGGACCGACCCGCACGTGGCGCCGCGCGAGATGCGTACCTTATATATAGAACCCTTCCGAATGGCTTTTCAGGAGGCCGGAGCGCTGGGTGTGATGAGTTCCTATAACGATTACGACGGAGAACCCGTTACGGGAAGTTATCATTTCCTGACAGAAATATTGCGTCAGGAATGGGGATTCAAGGGTTACGTCGTATCGGATAGCGAGGCCGTGGAGTTCATCTCCAGCAAACACCGCGTGGCAGATACGTATGAAGACGGAGTGGCACAGGCTGTCAATGCGGGACTGAATATCCGTACGCACTTTACGCCACCGGCCGATTTCATCCTGCCGCTTCGCAAAGCCGTTGCCGATGGCAAGGTATCGCAGGAAACGCTGAACAAACGGGTAGCCGAGATATTGCGTGTGAAATTTTGGTTGGGGCTGTTCGACAATCCTTATCGGGGCGATGGCAAACAGGCGGAACGAATCGTGCATAGCAAGGAGCATCAGGCCGTATCGTTGGACGCGGCCCGTCAGTCGCTGGTGCTGTTGAAAAACGAAAAGGACATGCTCCCGCTGTCCAAGTCGGTCCGTTCGGTCGCCGTGATAGGTCCCAATGCCGATGAGCGGAAACAGTTGATTTGCCGATATGGCCCGGCCAATCCGCCTGTCAAGACGGTTTATCAGGGCATCAAAGAAATGTTGCCTCAGGCGGACGTCGTTTATAAAAAAGGTTGCGAAATCGTCGATCCTCATTTCCCGGAGAGCGAAATACTCGATTTTCCGAAGACGGCGGAAGAAAGCCGGTTGATAGAGGAGGCCGTCGGGGCAGCCCGTCAGGCAGATGTAACCGTGATGGTATTGGGCGGCAACGAGCGAACCGTCAGGGAAGACCGTTCGCGGACCAGCCTGGACCTGCCGGGACGTCAGGAAGAACTCTTGAAGGAGATATGTGCCGTCGGAAAACCTGTGGTCCTGGTGATGCTCGACGGACGTGCTTCTTCCATCAACTATGCGGCAGCCCGTGTGCCTGCCATCCTGCATGCCTGGTTCCCGGGCGAATTTTGCGGACAGGTCGTAGCGGAGGCCCTGTTCGGCGATTACAATCCGGGAGGCAGGCTGGCCGTGACGTTCCCTAAGTCCGTAGGACAGATTCCCTTTGCCTTTCCGTTTAAACCGGGGTCTGACGTGAGTGCTTCTACTTCCGTTCATGGAGCATTGTTTCCCTTCGGTCATGGTCTGAGTTATACTACGTTTGCATATAGCGACTTAAAGATTACTCCCCTGAGCCAAGGCGTGCAAGGGAGTATAGACGTTTGTTGTAAAATAAAGAATACGGGCAAGGTCAAGGGGGATGAAGTCGTGCAGCTTTACTTGCGGGACGAAGTCAGCAGTGTGACTACGTATACGAAAGTGTTGCGCGGCTTTGAACGTATCAGTCTGGAACCCGGCGAGGAACGGACCGTTTCTTTTAGACTGGGTCCGCAAGAATTGGGATTATGGGATAAAAACATGAAATTCTGTGTGGAGCCCGGTAGTTTCAAGGTAATGATAGGAGCCTCTTCTACCGACATAAGGTTGCAGGGTAAGTTTGAGATAAGATCGTAATCCTGAATGGAATTGTCTGTCGGCTGTTTGTACGTCTTCGGCTTGCGTGCGGAGCGTATAAACGGCTAACATACAAGATTCTTTTTTGATTCTTTTTCAATACGGCATTCATTTTCATTTCTTTGTTGTATCTTTGTCCGCAATACCAAACTTTAAGAAAATGAAAAGCGTAGAGAAAATATTAGCAGAGAAACTTTTGAATATTAAGGCTATCAAGTTACAACCCGAAAACCCGTTTACGTGGGCTTCGGGATGGAAATCTCCGTTCTACTGTGATAACCGTAAGACTCTTTCGTTCGTCGATTTGCGTAATTTCGTCAAATTGGAGTTGAGCCGCATCGTGATGGAACGATTCCCGCAGGCTGACGCAGTGGCCGGTGTGGCAACGGGTGCTATTGCACAGGGGGCACTTGTGGCTGACGAACTGGGACTTCCGTTTGCTTATGTCCGTTCGAAACCGAAGGACCATGGTATGGAGAACCTGATAGAAGGAGAATTGCCCGCCGGTGCCCGTGTTGTTGTTATCGAAGACTTGATTTCGACGGGAGGAAGCAGCCTGAAGGCTGTCGAGGCCCTGCGCAAGGCCGGTTTTGAAGTTGTGGGTATGGTAGCATCGTATACGTATGGTTTCCCCGTGGCCATCGAGGCTTTCGAAAAGGCCGGTGTCGAACTGGTTACGCTGACGAATTACGAAGCAGTGGTTGAGGTGGCTAACGAAATCGGTTACATCCGTCCCGAAGACATCGCGGTATTGAACGTATGGCGGGCGAATCCTTCGGAATGGAAAGGACAGTAACATTCCGGTTGTATATCCTTTTGTAGTTTTAAAAGAGCAAGAACTGATTTTATATGAGTCAATGTAACTTTGAGAGTGCTGTAAAGTTGATTCCTTACAGCCAGGAGAAGGTGTATGCGCGTCTTTCCGACCTGAACAACCTGTCGGTGGTGCGCGACCGCCTTGCGGACCCGGCTTTCAGTGCGGCCATGCAGCAACAGATGTCCGAGGAAAAGGTGAATGAGATACGGAAACATCTGAGCAATATGCAGTTCGATGCGGACAGTGTGCGTGTGGATGTCGCTCCTGTCGGCAATGTGTGTCTGCGGATTATCGAGCGGACGGAACCTAAATGTGTGAAGTTCGAGGCTGAGGGTGCGCCGATAGACATGAATATGTGGATACAGCTTCTTCCGGTGGATGAAAATGAGTGCAAGATGAAGATAACCTTGCGCGCCGAACTGAATATGTTTATAAAAGGTATGGTGAGCAAACCGCTTCAGCAGGGTGTAGATGGCATGGCCGACCTGCTTTCGCGCCTGCCATACGGCGAATAAAAACAAACGACCTATTTTTTACGTAAACTAAACTGATGGCAACTAAACTTTGGGAGAAAAACGTACAGGTGAACGAAGCAATTGAAAAGTTCACCGTGGGACGTGACCGCGAATTGGATGTTTATCTGGCTAAATACGATGTCTTGGGTTCGATGGCCCATATAACGATGCTCGAGACTATCGGCTTGCTGACTTCGGCCGAATTACGGAGTCTGCTCGATGAACTGAAACAGATTTACGCACAGGCCGAAAGGGACGAGTTCGTTATCGAGGAAGGCGTGGAGGACGTGCATTCACAGGTGGAACTGATGCTGACACGCCGCTTGGGCGATGTCGGCAAAAAAATCCATAGCGGCCGTTCGCGCAATGACCAGGTTCTGGTAGATTTGAAACTTTATACGCGCGACCGTATCCGTGCTTTGGTCGAACACGTCGATATTTTGTTTCGCGAACTCATTGCTCAGAGCAACCGCTACAAACAGGTGCTGATGCCCGGCTATACCCATCTGCAGGTGGCTATGCCCAGTAGTTTCGGCCTTTGGTTCGGGGCATACGCCGAGGGACTGACGGACGATTTGCTCTTGTTGCAGGCGGCTTATAAGATTACGAATCGCAATCCGCTGGGTTCGGCGGCCGGTTATGGCTCGTCTTTTCCGCTGAACCGCAGCCTGACTACCGAATTGCTTGGTTTCGATTCGATGGACTACAACGTGGTTTATGCGCAGATGGGACGTGGCAAGACGGAGCGTAACGTGGCTTTCGCCATGGCCGGTATTGCCGGAACATTGTCGAAGCTGGCTTTTGATGCGTGCATGTTCAATTCTCAGAACTTCGGCTTCATAAAATTGCCGGACGAGTGTACGACGGGTTCGAGCATCATGCCGCATAAGAAAAATCCCGATGTTTTTGAACTGCTGCGTGCCAAATGTAACAAACTCCAGGCCCTTCCGCAGCAGATCGTGCTGATAATGAATAATCTGCCCTGCGGGTATTTCCGCGATCTGCAACTTATCAAAGAAGTGTTCCTTCCTGCTTTTGCCGAATTGGAGGATTGTTTGCAAATGGCTGCCTATATAATTAATAAGATGAAGGTGAACGAACACATACTGGACGACAGCCGTTACGACAATATGTTCAGTGTGGAAGAAGTCAACCGTCTTGCTGCGGAAGGTATGCCTTTCCGTGATGCGTATAAAACCGTGGGACTGGCTATCGAGGCCGGTAATTTTACGCCGAACAAACAAATTCATCATACGCACGAAGGCAGTATCGGCAATCTTTGTAACGATGCAATCGAGGCGTGGATGGATCAGGTCCTGAAAGGCTTCGGTTTTGAAAAAGTGGCTGAAGCTGAGAAAAAATTACTGAATTCATGAATGCGGTCCGGTACGTAGTTCCGTTTCTTATGGCATTGATGTCGCTGACTTTTGTATCCTGTTCGGAAGACGTACAGGATACATACAGCGGCTATGATGCCTTTTTACGTTTCCAGCCCGTCACGGCAGTCGCTCCGCTATATGCAGCGCTGAACTCGTTGGGCGAATATTGTACCATCAGGCAGAATGAAAAGCAATACCTCTTTAACGGTCCGGGCGGCAGTGCTGTTTATACAAAAGTAGCGGCCGACAGTTACAATCCGATGCGTGCGATCGGCGGTTTCATCGTGGGAAAATCCAATCTGATGGATATGGGAAGCAATACGTTCCCGCATCTGTGTTACGATTTGGCCTGTCCCAATTGTTATGCTTCCTATAATGTGGCCCGCGTGTTGAAGGTGGAAGGCGGTACAGCACGGTGCGAGCGTTGCAAACGTACGTACGATTTGAATAATCAAGGCATTATTAGCGAAGGAGATGCCGGAAAAAAACTGATCCGTTACCGTCTACAGTACGGTGGCGACCTGCTTTATATCAGGAATTGAGTGGAAAGAATTCTTTTTCGTGGCGCTTTTTTTGGTCGGTAGTAGAAAAAATACTAATTTTGCAGCGGTAAAATTACCGAGGCCTGCGGAAATAGCTCAGTTGGTAGAGCACAACCTTGCCAAGGTTGGGGTCGCGAGTTCGAGTCTCGTTTTCCGCTCAACGGATGCCCGGATGGTGGAATCGGTAGACACGAGGGACTTAAAATCCCTTGGCCGTAAGGCTGTGCGGGTTCAAGTCCCGCTTCGGGTACAACGGCGTACAGAAGAGACAGAATCGTTATGCTGCGGTTTGTCTCTTTTTTTGTATGGAAAACCGTTGTCCGGAGACGGTTCCGGAGAACTTTTTGGAGAAATTGAAACATTAAAATCAGGAATACATGCGAAGAAGTGACCGCGAGATAACCGATGAGGAAGAAATTCGCTCGGTAATTGACAAATGCGATGTTTGTCGTCTTGCTTTCAACGATGAAAAAACGGGCTATCCCTATGTCTTGCCGTTAAATTTCGGCTGGAAGACAGAAGAGGATGGCTCGATTTTATTTTGTTTCCACGGAGCGACCGAAGGGTACAAATACGAGGTGATGAAACGCGACGCCCGTGCTTCTTTCGAGATGGATTGCGGCCATACGCTTGTGTCGGATGCCCAAAAAGGCTATTGTACGATGGAATACCGGAGCGTGATGGGGCAGGGACGTGTAGAGCCGGTTACGGACCGGGCGGAAAAAACAAAATACCTCTCACTCCTGACGGACCGCTACCACGAACATCATTTTGAGTTCAATCCGGCTGCCATCGACCGTACCGCAGTTTTTGTCTTGCATGTAGAGCGAATGACTGCCAAGCAGCGTACGGTCAAAAAACAAGGCTATTAATTCATCCTATAACCGCAAGTGTATCATAGAGAACCATGGATGTAGAAACTTTGAGGGCTTACTGTCTGTCGCTTCCGCTTTCTACGGAAGATTTTCCGTTCGACGAATCCGTATTGGCATTCCGTGTTTTGGGAAAAATCTTTGCGATGATCGATCTGGACGATACGGCGTGGTTCGTCCTGAAGTGCGATGCCGATCTCGCGCTCGAACTGCGTGACGCTTATCCCGAAATTGCGCCTGCCTGGCACATGAATAAAAAATACTGGAACCAGCTCGATTTGTCAGGAACACTGCCCGACGAACTGATCAGGAGCCTGATACGCAGAAGTTACAGCGAGGTCGTAAAGAAAATGTCGCGCCGCATCCGGGCCGAGCATGCCGGGATAGAGGACGTGAAACCGTAGAAAACCGTTTCGGGGAATGGTCGTAGAAAATAGCGGCCTGCTTTTTTGAATTATCACGGAGATAGTTCGAAAAAGCAGGCCGCTTTGTCTTTTCATCAGAGCGAGTTGACGTATTCGGCCAGCGCCTCGATGTCTTTGGCCGGCAGGTTCTTTCCTTTCAGACCGTGTTTGTGTACACTGAATACCTCGTTCATGGTAGCGGCGCGGCCGTCGAACAGATAAGGTGCGGTACGCCACACCTCGCAAAGCGTAGGCGTGTCCCATCCTTGTTCAAATTCGATGTCTTCGCCGATACGGTATGTCTTTTGGTCGGTGTGGTACGGGCCGCTGTGGCATTTGTCGCACTTCTGCTGTTCGTAGATTTGTTTTCCGCGGCGCGCCTTTTCGCTCAACTGTCCCTGTACGAGGTACGGGCTGGGCACGGGCCGCAGACTTTTCAGGTAAGCGTCTACACAGACGGCATAGTCCTCCGGTATTTCGTGGAACTGGATGTATTTGAAACCTGCGCGTACCGCTTTTTCAGCGTTTTCGCGGATTCCCGAAATCATGCAGGGCGGTGTGGCGTGGGCGTAAAGCATGCTTTTGCAGTTCTTCGGGTTACCCACGCCGTCGTTCATCAGGTCCCAGTTCATGCCGTCGGTCCGTCCGTCGCCCGGGTGGCAACCGTTGCACGACTGCCAGTTCTGGAAA
>CATXZX010000083.1 GCA_958404085.1 uncultured Prevotellaceae bacterium
GAGTACGGTCGTGGCATCCAAGTGTGTGAATGTGGTGGCCGGTGCGGGGTCGGTCAAGTCGTCGGCCGGTACGTATACAGCTTGTACCGATGTGATAGAACCGTATTTAGTAGATGTAATACGTTCCTGCATCAATCCCATTTCGCTGGCCAGTGTGGGCTGATAGCCTACGGCCGAGGGCATACGTCCGAGCAAGGCGGAAACTTCGGAACCAGCTTGTGTAAAACGGAAAATATTATCGATGAAGAATAGAATATCGCTCGATTTTCCGGATTTCGCGGCTTGGTCGCGAATGGATTCCGCAATGGTCAGTCCCGACAAGGCAACGGACGAACGTGCGCCGGGAGGTTCATTCATTTGTCCGTAGACAAGGGTAGCCTGGCTCTTTTCTATTTCGTTGTAATCGACTTTCGATAAATCCCAATGGCCTTCGTCCATGGCTTTCTTGAATGCGTCACCGTATCGGATGACGTTCGCTTCAATCATTTCACGCAACAGGTCGTTACCTTCGCGGGTACGTTCACCAACACCGGCAATAACCGAGAAACCGTCGTGTCCTTTTGCAATGTTGTTGATAAGTTCCATAATCAACACAGTCTTGCCGACACCGGCTCCACCGAACAGACCAATCTTTCCACCTTTGGAGTAGGGCTCCAACAGGTCGATTACCTTAATACCGGTATATAGAATTTCGCGTGATGTCTGTAAGTCTTCGAACTTCGGCGCTTCCCGGTGGATAGCGTATGCACCTTCGCGGTCGAGTGTTTGCAGGCCGTCTATCGGGTCGCCTACGACGTTCATCATACGTCCTTTTATCTGATTGCCGATAGGCATGGTTATCGGTTGGCCGGTTGCAATGACTTCCATTCCTCGGATGAGTCCGTCGGTGTTGTCCATTGCTACAGTGCGGACTGTGTCCTCGCCGATATGCTGTTGTACTTCAATCGTCAGAATCGAACCGTCCGGACGAGAGATGTGTAAGGCCTCATGTATTTTCGGTAAAATGTCTTCGGCCTTTCTGCCCGCTACGTCGAACCGAACGTCAATAACGGGACCGATAATTTGCGATATGTATCCTTTTATTTCTGACATATTGTGATTGAGTTTAAATTTCTTATATTGACAATTCGTCAAGAACGTTGATTAGTTGCTTGTCTATGGTTTTTCGTTTTCCGACAGCATCGATGAAGGGTACGTACACCACTTCATTGTTCCGTACACCGATCATAACATTGCGTTGCCCCTGTTTCAATGCTTCGATTGCTCCGCAACCTACACGGCTTGCAAAGATTCTGTCGCGTGCCGAAGGCGAACCACCGCGTTGCAGATGGCCGAGGATAGAGACACGTACATCGTATTGCGGATATTCTTTGGTTACTCGGTTTGCATAGTACATGGCACCGCATTTCGGGCTTTCGCTGACAATGACGATGCAGCTTTTTTTACTTTTACGGATACCTCGGTTCATAAACTTGATGAGCTGGTCGCTGGCTGTAGTGTCCTCTGGAATAATGGCCGCTTCAGCTCCTGCTGCAATGGCACTGTTCTGAGCCAGGAAACCGGCATCGCGTCCCATTACTTCGACAAAGAAAATGCGTTCATGCGAGTGCGCTGTATCGCGAATCTTATCGACGCACTGGGTAATAGTATTCAGTGTCGTATCGTAACCGATGGTCGTATCTGTGCCGTATAAATCATTATCAATGGTACCGGGAAGTCCTATACAGGGGAAATCGTATTCTTCCGCAAAAATCCTTGCGCCTTCCAACGAACCGTTTCCGCCGATAACGACTAAAGCGTCGATTTTTTGTGCTACAAGCGTGTCGTATGCTTTCTTTCTCCCGGCTTCTGTTTCGAATTCTTTCGAGCGTGCCGTACGCAGGATTGTTCCGCCCGTTTGAATGATATTGCTCACATCTTCTGTCGTAAAGCGTTTCACTTCGCCGTTTATCAGGCCGTCATATCCCCGGTAAATACCTTTTACTTTCAGACCGTTACAAATGGCACTTCGCGTGACGGCGCGAATCGCAGCATTCATACCTGGCGCATCGCCGCCCGAAGTCAAGATACCGATACATTTTACTTTTCCCATACTTTACAGAAAACAGAAATCTATAATAGAATAAATGAATATACTTATCATACTGCCCAAAAGCATTTTCCCTGTTATGTGTCTGACGTACCACGATATAGATACATCTTCAATCATCATGTAGGCAAATCCGGCCCAACTGCCCATTAACAGGCATGTTCCGCCCAATGTGGTACACAAACTCGACAAGAACCAATGTGAACCGTTTTCTCTGAACATATCCATATAACCGACGGCTGTTGCCGGGGCTACTTCGAATATGGAAACATTGGCCAGGGTGATGACGGTATCGTCGATTAGTCCGGAAAGTAATGCGATAAATGCGGAAATACCGTAAATATTCAACTGATTGTTTGTACACCAGTTTGTTATGGTATGGAAAAATCCGGTTTCTTTGACAGCACCGCATAAAAGGACAAAACCTATATAAAATAGAATGATCTGCACATTACTGTGCAACATGGTAATTGGATATTTGACCGACACCATACGGTCTGATTTGAATAAAGTCTTGTTATAAAGTTCGTTGATGACCCACAGGAGCGATAATACACAGAATGCGCCCAAAAATGGAGGCATCATGGTCAATCGGTGGAATGTGGGGATAAACCACAGGCCTCCGATACCCACAATTAGCATGGATGCTTTTTGCCATGATTCCAATGCAGAATCGTTTCCTTCGTAGAACGAACCGTATTTTCCGACATCGATGCGCAGAGGCAACTTGCAGCCAATCAGTGCGACCGGAATGATGAATGCGATGAGAGTGGGCAAAAATAAAACGGCTGAGTACCATGTCGGAGTCACTGAACCCTTGACCCATAGCGTCAGGCTCGATATGTTTCCGATAACAGTGAGTGCGCCACCGCAATTCGTGGCTATCAGTATGGCTGCTCCGTATAGAATCCGCAATTTTTTTTCTTTGACGATAGCATGCATGACGGTCAGCAGAATCATGACCGTCGTAAAGTTGTCCAGATTTGCCGATAGAAAATACGCAAAGAAAGACAGACTCCATAGCAGGTATCTGGCTTTGGGCGTTCGTAGCCAATTGGATATGAAGTCGAAACAGCCGTTTGTATTGAGTACCTCAACGATTCCGATGGTCGCCAACA
Source organism: uncultured Prevotellaceae bacterium (assembly GCA_958404085.1). GTDB lineage: Bacteria > Bacteroidota > Bacteroidia > Bacteroidales > Bacteroidaceae > Alloprevotella. Next base: position 3,208 of record CATXZX010000083.1, read on the forward strand.
AGTAGAATACGATTTGGCATGCATCGAATATGTATTGGCTAAAGACGTCTTTGGCTATGTATGAACGAATGGATAGGAGGTCTTTCATGCCGTTCTGATGGATGTTTATAAGGTCTCCGGCATGTTCTGTCGATACATAATAGGTGCCGTTGAGTATGTATAGTATCCATGCCAAAACCCCCACGAATATGGCGACCGCACCTTTATTAATAATAGGATTATAGTGCCCCGTAGACACTAAACCGAATCCTAAAATCAGTAAGAGTACAATCGCTATGGTCATAATTGTTTTCGTTTGTCGGCCGTTTGTATTTTCGGCCTTTTGAATAAGGCTTCCTACGGCTTTTTTACGCATACAAATGTACGGATTTTTTTCTTAGTTCCAAAGATATTTTTCCGTAAAAAGATATACTTAAAACTTTTTGCACCTTTTTAGTTTTGTAGGCATGGCGTGTTTTTTCGTTTTGCTTCCTGTTTTTGGGTATTCGTTTTGCAAAAAGGTTTAGTTCCCTAATAAAAAAAGACAAAAAAACGGACTGAAGAATCAGATGTATAGTGATTATCACTATCTTTGTTGTCGTTAAACCAAAACTTAGGTGATATGAAAGATTTAAAAGGAACAAGAACAGAGCAGAATCTGCAAACAGCTTATGCCGGAGAGTCCGGAGCTCGTAATAAATATACTTATTATGCAAGCAAGGCCAAGAAAGACGGTTATGTTCAGATTGCGAATATTTTTGAGGAGACAGCCAACAATGAAAAAGAACATGCAAAAATTTGGTTTAAACTTCTTCACGGCGGGGCTGTGCCTTCTACTGTCGAAAATCTGGTAGATGCAGCGGCAGGCGAGAACTATGAATGGACCGATATGTATGCTACTTTTGCCAAAGAGGCTAAAGAAGAGGGCTTTGACGAAATAGCCAAACTCTTTGCGATGGTGGCCGAAATCGAAAAGGAACATGAAGCTCGTTACCGCAAACTGTTGAAAAACATCGAGGATAAGGTCGTTTTCTCAAGAGATGGAGATTGTATGTGGCAGTGTTCGAACTGTGGACATATCCATTTCGGTAAGGAAGCTCCCGAGGAATGTCCGGTGTGTACGCATCCCAAGAGTTATTTCCAACTGAAGGCCGAGAATTATTAGCCTTCGGTCAATCGGAATAATAGTCAAGGAATACAAGTCGGATATGACTGAATAAGAATAGAAACAGTGCGCTCTAATATTCAAATAGCAGCGCGCTGTTTTTGTTTTGGTATGGTTTTTGTATGAAACTTGCATATATCAATTAATAGTTTTGTTTTTTATGTATTGGATTATTTTTATCGGATTTGCTTTTGTCAGTTACCTGATACAGGCCAATTTGCAGAGTAAGTTTAAGAGGTATGCTAAGATTCCCGTAAACGGTGGGATGACGGGGCGTGAAGTCGCTGAGAAAATGTTGCGTGACAATGGCATTTATGATGTTCGGGTCATTTCGACGGCCGGACATTTGACAGATCATTATAATCCGGCTGATAAGACGGTGAACTTGAGCGATAGCGTGTATAATAGTTGCAGCGTGGCGGCCGCGGCTGTGGCTGCCCACGAGTGCGGGCATGCCGTACAGCATGCGCGTGCTTACGCTCCGTTGCAGATGCGCTCGGCGCTTGTGCCGGTTGTGTCGTTTGCTTCGACTTGGGTACAGTGGATTTTGTTGGCCGGCATTCTGCTTGTCCAGAGTTTTCCGGGGTTGCTGCTTTTCGGTATTCTGCTTTTTGCGCTTACAACGTTGTTCAGCTTCATTACGCTGCCGGTCGAGATTGATGCCAGCCGGAGGGCTGTGGCTTGGCTGGACGAAACGCATATTGCGAGTGGCTCGAACCATGCGGCTGCTGTAGATGCGTTGAAATCGGCAGCTTATACTTATGTGGTGGCAGCCCTCGGCTCGTTGGCTACGCTTGTTTATTACATTATGATTTTTATGGGGCAAAGCGACCGCGACTGATTTGCGTATTTGCCGGACGGTTATTTCCGGATGAATTGTAGGCTGGTAGGAATCTTTACCAGCTTACGTTTTATAGCTCGTTTGATGACGGCAGGCTCTTTGGCTTTGTATACAAGAGTGCTGTCGTTTTCTTTTGTCAGTTCGATGATTTGTACTTCCGAACCGAAGTCGTTTGCCAATTTTACGGTTGCCGTGTTACCTTTGATTTGGCTCGATGTCACCATCCATATACCGTAAATGTTTCCATCCATGTATCCGTTTGTCTTGTCTAAGAATTCGAGCGTAGGAATGGTGATGGATTCTTTGTAGAGGTCGATGTGTAGAAAGATGTTTTCCTTTTTGTTCCAGAATACGCCCTTGAAGGGAGTGGTTTGTGCCATGCAGTATGGCAGGACTGTCAGCATCAGAAGGCTGCAGATAGAACGGTGTTTATTGTTTTTCATTGTCTGTGTATAGAATCAGGGTTGCGGCTCCGATGGTAATGATGTCTCCGTCTTGAAGTCGGATTCTGTCTTGGTTTTTCAGAATCTCGTTCATGTAGAATGTGCCGGTGTGGCTGGGAGCGTCGCGGAGTATAAAGCGATAGCCGTTGTTCGAGTGTTCGGCCTGAATGATACAATGGAGGGTGTCGATGCTGGGGTCGGCGGTCTCGATGGGCACTTCCAGCTGACCGCCTTTTACATAACGTCCGATACGGTTACGCCCGACATACAACGGAAACTCCTGTTTGAAGTGGAATACGTTTTCGACAACGACCAACCGTGCAATGGCTTCTTTCTGTTGGTCTGTTGTTTCCCCGGCCTGTTCTGCTGGGGTTTTTATGCGAATCTTGAATTGTTTGCGACATTGTTGGCAGTCGAACACCAATATTTGTCCGGCTTCATAATTACGGTCGTCAAATGTAATGTAATTGTCGCATTTGGGACAGCGGACACGCTTCATGAGATATGGTCCTTTTATTGGTTGATAGAAAGAACCCATGCATCGGGGAAGAGTGCCCGGCTGCGGAATTCGTTCATCTGTTTGTAGGCGTCTTCCTTGGAGTCGAATCGACCGCAGGCCACCCGTACCATATTGCCTTTTTTATAGACGAATGGTTCGCCGATGCTGTCTCGTTTTAGTTTCTCCGTCATGGATTGCGCGTTCTTTTCGGAAATGGCGCTGGCTAAAACGATGGTGTAGCATTCGGATGATTTCTGATGCGTGGCTACAGAAGGTGCTTTTTCCGGCTTGATCTGCGGTTGTACCTTCGCTGTTTCGTGTTTACTTTCTTGAAGTACGATAGGCTGAGCCCCGCGTATGTCCGACAGGGTGGGAAGCCCCCATACCATTCCGTTGGATACAGATGCCATGGTAATTTCGGGACCGGACGACGAACCCATGGGCATGGAGAAAAACAAGTAGAACATCGCAGCGGCCACTGTCGCTATGGCGTAATTGGCCCGGTTGCGGTTGATGCGGACTACATATTCTTTCTTTTGCCCGGCACTCGGTTTCCAGAAAAATCTGAATTTGTTTTTTCGGAATGTCGTGGCAAGGGATTGTTCCTCATCGGCCGCCAGTTCTTCTATAGTGAATGACCCCAATCCGTAGTGTTCGGGAGAGAGTACGCCGGCCTCGCAGGGAACGAAGTCATAGCTCCCGTCCAAGTTGAGGGATAATTTACCGATTCCGTCCAGTTCGTAAATTCCATTTTCCCGCAACTGCCGTTTAATGTCCATGACTAAGTCTTCGATAAAACGGATTGTTTCGGGATAGGTCGAATCGTGGCTTTGCATGAATGACTGTGCCAGCAAACCGTCGTTCATCGTCAACTGGGCATTGAACCCGACAGAACGGTAGGGAGGAAGAAAAAGGTTTTCTTCTTCAATCCGGTGTGCCGATACATGTCGTGTCACGAAGCCGCCTAACCCGGGAACGATTACGCAGTCGTTCGTAACCAACAGGCTTTCGATGTGTCTGGCTAATTCATTCATACTGCAAAGATAGGGCTTTTTTGTTGAAAAACGATGGTGTCCGCGGCTAAAAAACGGTTTTCCACAGTCTGTCTTATCGTTAAATTCCTTAACATCAAAATTTATTGTTGACTATCAAAATATTAAAGGGGCAGCGTTTTCGTCATAGCGCCGTGTTGTTTTGAAAAACAAGGCCGCTATTTTCAACTAACTCCGACAAAAAATCAGGACATGCGGCCTGATGGTTGAGTGGCTGCAT
>CATXZX010000084.1 GCA_958404085.1 uncultured Prevotellaceae bacterium
TGGTCGCATCCGTCCTGGGCCGGCATCGACCTGAACAGCGGCTTCGAAACAGCACCGGGCCTGAAAGACGCCCGGGCCCTCCACACTTTTATATCAACTTTCAAATCCTTATCTTTATGAACCGTATCCAATCTCTTTTCGACCGGCAACACGAGAAAATCCGCTCCGTGTACTTCTGCGCCGGCGCACCGCGTACCGGCCTGACAGCCGAAACCATCCGTTCCCTGCAAGCGCACGGCATCCATTTAATCGAAATAGGCATTCCATTCAGCGACCCCCTGGCCGACGGACCGACCATTCAGGCAGCGGCAACGACCGCCCTGCACAACGGTACCACCCTGCATTCCATCTTCGACGAACTGGCTGACATACGCCGCGATGTCCACGTCCCGCTCATTCTGATGGGTTACCTGAACCCCATCCTGCAATTCGGGTTCGAAAACTTCTGCCGCACCTGCCAACAGTGCGGCATCGACGGGGTTATCGTCCCCGACCTACCCTTCGACGAGTACGAAGCCGGCTACAAAGACACGGCCCACCGTTACGGGCTGTCCGTCATATTCCTTGTCACGCCCGAAACCAGCGAAGAACGCATCCGACGTATCGACGAACAGTCCGACAGTTTCATCTATGCCGTATCGTCGGCGGCCGTAACCGGTACGCAGCGCGACTTCGACCTGCAGAAACAGGCCTACTTCGAGCGACTGAAGAACATGCGCCTCCGCAATCCGTTCCTCATCGGGTTCGGCATATCGAACCGGGTCACGCGCGAAGCGGCCGAGCGCCATGCGGCCGGCACCATCGTTGGAAGCAAATTCGTATCGCTGCTGGACGAATGTCAAAATCCGGAGACGGCTGTCGTACGACTGCTCGAAGCACTCGACAACTGAGTCCGCGCAAAAAGAAACGACGAGGCCCGCATTTCGAAATGCGGGCCTCGTCGTTTCTTTTTGCGCCATCCGGCGTACGGAGATTACCGGTATTCGAGCCACGTCGTAACCCTTGCGGCGGAATCGGTGCGGAAACGAATCCAGCGGCCGCCGAACGATTTGGGAAACACATGGCGGAAACTCTTTCCGGGACCGACCGTATAGCGGCCGTACGTCATGTAGTCGCCATTGCCTGTGGCATCGACCTCCACCGTAAAGGTGACGGGGTGAGCGGCTTTGTGCGAAAGCGTCAGTTCGCGCCGGTCGTAATGGCTGATAAGGAACGGATCCGAACAAGCTCCGGCCTGTACGTCACTGTCTACCCACGGACCGCCGTGACCGGTCGGTTTTCCGAGCCGCCACAGGTCGTCGATGGCACCGGCCCATACGGCAGCCTTGCCGTCGGCCGAGCGGATGATGTGTTCATTGCCGGCAGCCTTCTCCGGGTCGATGCCCGTCATGACCAGCAGGCCCCGGTACGACGCGTAGTCGTGAATACGGAAGCCGTGCGATGCGACGGGACGGATTTTGGCAAAGCCATCGGCGTTTTCGGCCGGCAGTTCGAAGAATGTACCTTGGCAATGGAACAAATCGCGCTCGGTGGCCACCTCGCGGCATACGCGCATCATGTGTCTTTGGCCGAGTTCCGTAAAACCGGCACCGCCCAGGGGCAGACGCCAGCGCCTGCCGCGTTCGTCCACCAGCAGGACCGAACCCGATTCTACCGTGAAGGGCACTTCGGAAACGGCCATCCGGGTACGCATGAAGCGTTCGGTCTCCGCATCGTCCTTCGGCAACAGGCGGAAGTCCTCACCCATTTCGTAATAACCCGTCACCTCGGTGCCTTTCTCCGTCAGTCGGCAGGCCTCGACAGCCAGGCTACGCCGGTCGCTGCCCAACGATTTAAGCAAACCGCCGAGGCATTCGCCCTCCGTGGCCCCGGCAAGGCCGGCAAAGAGGCCATCGGACTTCGCAGAACGGCGGTCGTCATCCGTATAACTGAAACAAACCGTCAGCACGGCATCCCGGTCGGTCCGCACACGCACCCATTCGCCATTTTCCTTCGTCCGGAAAGGAACGAAAGCCGACTGCCCGGCCTCAACACGCTCCTCGCGCAGCGGAGTCCAACGGCCGTCGCCCTTGCGGTCCACCTCGAACGAAAGACGTACCGGCCCGTTGCCCCGGTTCTCGACCCAGCAGGCACGATGCCGCCATCCGGCAAACAGGAACGGCTCGGAACAGGCACCGGCCTCCACCGTGTCGCGCTGCCACACAGAGCCGGAAGCCGTGGAGGGGCCCAAGCGATCGGGTAAATCGGGGCTGGTAAACCACAGGTTCGAGTTGGACTGTCCCGGACCGGGCAGTCCGCCCTTTGCCTTGCGCGCATTCAGAAATTCCTTTTGGGCCGAATCGTCGCAACCGAACACCAGGCGGTCATTCCAACGCGCAAAATCGCCTATCACCTTCAGGTAAGCGGAACGCGGACGGACACCCGCCGCAGAACCGGGCCGGAAACCGGCCGGAAAACGCCAGAACATACCGTGCATCGTCATCAGGTAATCGGGGCGGGCCGTAGTACCTACGTTGCGGATGCGCGGCCATTCGGTATTCCAGCCATGTGCCCCGTCATAGGAGTGGCTGGCTTTGGGCAAGCGGTAGAAGGTCCAGCCGCGACCGGCCTCGCGCACACCGAGCAACACCGACTTGTGGTCCCAACCCGTGGCCCAGATGGGGTCTTCGGCGGGGTTCGGATTTCCCATGATGCCTCCGGGTCCCGTTATCTCCGTAAACTGGTTGCGGCGAACAACGCTCCAGGTTCGTCCGTCCCACTCGGCCAATACACCCGCCTCGATGTCGAAGCGCGTCAGGGCCTCGCTGCTTCCCTCGCCGTTGTTGCTGAACACCAGCACGCCCTGGCCGGAGTAAAGCCCTTTGCCGTGTACACCGGGCAGAAGGGTATTGGCCGGCCCATAGCCGCCCCGGCCCTGTTGCTTGATGAAATTTCCGTCGGCATAGAGTTCCCGGACGTCCAGGCTATGCACATCCACTTCGTAGAAACCCTCCTCCATCGTACCGTAATAAATTTTATCGGCCGGGGCGGTCAGGTGGCGCGCATTGCCGGTATGGCGACCGGGCATACGCTTGTAGGAAATGGCCCGCACGGCACCCGCGGAATCTACGGCATAAGGGCCGATGAACAATTGGCCGCTCTCGGGGTGTATCATGCGGTTGGCCGGTGTTCCGCCGATACTCTCGCTACGCACGGTACGGCTCATGTCGGGACGTATCTCGTAGAGTTTGTCGGATGACCCCATAGGCAGGTGCGGCCCGTAGGTGATGACCCACAGACGGCCGGCCCAGGGAACGACGGCCCCGGTGCCGCACTCGCCCTCGTTGTTGTACATGGCCAGATGGGGATAGATACCGGACAGCGAAACCGGTACATTGCCGCGACGCTGTGCGCCGGCCGGCATCATGCCTGCCGTCAAAATCGCCAGACATGCAATTTTCGATAATTTCATTCTAATCTGATTTATGTTATGTTCATAGTATCGGCATCCCGGCACGGAGATATTTTAAACTGGCGGCCTGCTTTTTCAAAAAAGCAGGCCGCCAGTTTGTTTTCAAACCCATGCGCGTGTCCGCCATTCGGTGCAAATTTAAACATTTTCAGGAAACGGGCCTGTTTCCGAAGGTTTAAATTTTGCGACGCACGCGATACGAGCCTTATTGCGATACCTCCAGCTGACTCCGCAAATCGGCGAACGAAGCCGTCCGCGCAGGCCGGAACGCATCGGAACGCATATATTGCAACAGGCTATACAGCAACTGTTTCTTCTCGGGATACTTTGCGTAATCCTGCAGGTTCATGCTGCACAACATCAATCGTCCGCGCTCACACCGGGTCTCGGCCAGTACCGACAGGCGGCGGTTGTTCACGAAATTATCCACACACTCCACCAAAGGCGTTACGCTGCGGTAGATGCTGTCGAGGTTCCACACGCGCGACTGAGTGGTCAGCGTCCACCACTGCCAGTCGGTATGGTAGGACGTGGGGAAGTGGCTGAACGCCGGATGGGCCGGATCGAGGAGCAGGCCCATGGTGCCGGCTTGATTGGGGAAGTGTACCGGGCTCCAGAATACGGGCACGAATTTTCCCTCTATGCCCCGGCACGACTTCACCGAGGGGTTGAGCAACACGTCGCGTCCGTCGCGCAGCGCCTTGTAGGCCTCGTCCCAGTCCGTTGTCATCAGTACATTGCCGAAGGCGGGCTCCACTTTCTTCGGGTAGACCCATATCGGCCAACTGTTGGTATACGGTGTTCCGTCCAGGCTCACGCGGAAAGAGAGTTTCGCGGCCTTGTCTACACGAAGCGGGGCCTGCACGGTTCCCACGACGTTGCCGCCCGAAACATCGATGCGGTCGGCACGAAGCGTACCCCGGCCCACCTCGCGGCCGGACGCGTCGGTCAGAGTCCAGGTAAGCGCCTGGGCCTGCAACACCTTGTCACTATAATTTGCCACCTTTATCTCGGCGCTGAAAACCTCGTCGTCGGTATAGACGGCCTTCGGGAAATAAGCCAGTGGCACGACCGGCGCGCAGAACTCGCGGAACTCGGAAGCCTCGGCCACGCCCTTGCTGTCCCAGAACGCATCGAGCAGGCCGACAAGGGCCGTTCCCTGACCGGGGAAGTCGTGCAGGTCGAGCAACTGGATGCCGCTGCATCCGTCCGTCTTCATGGCGCGTTCCACCTCTTCCTTATATAAAATGTACGCGAGACGTCCGGATGCCTTCAGGTAATCGTCGGCCTTGTCCAACAGTCCTTTCTTCTCGAGTTCGCGGCGGACACCCTTGAAATTCAGCGGGTCGAGTACGCCCGTATACTTCGGTATTTCCTTCAGATTGGGGTAGACGGCGTACTGGCCAATCTCGTGTGTGACCAAAGGTGCGGGCATACCCTCGACCGAGGCCGCGTAATCGCGGTTGAAAGCAGGCGGCTCGCTGTTGAATACGCCCTGTCCGCGCACCCATCCCTTGCGGGTCCACTGCGCAACCAGGTAGTCGTCATCGGCCTCGGGCCAGTTGCCATGGCCGCCGGCAAAAGAGAACGAAGTTGTGGTGTAGAGATGGCGGCTGTCCTGTGCCTTTACATGGCGCAACAGGCCGGCCAGGTAACCGAAGTCCTCGGGCAATTCGTTGCCCAGACTCAGGAAACAAAAAGAAGGGTGATTTCCGTACTCGGCCAGGATGCGGTCGGCCTCATCGTAGAGGAAACGGTTCTTAGCCTCGTCCTCTCCCACCTGGTCGGGCCACAGGGGCAGTTCCACCTGCAAGTAGAATCCCAACGAGTCGGCTACCCGGAAGGCCGCATCGGGCGGACACCAGGAATGGAAACGCAGGTGGTTGAGACCCCATTCGCGTGCCGAGGTAAAGACGCCGAGCCATCCCTTTTCGTCCATCGGCGGACGACCCGTCAGCGGGAAGATGCAGCACTCCAGCGTGCCGCGCAGGAAGATAGGCTTCCCGTTGAGCAGGAAACGATTGCCCGTGCTGCGCAAGTCGCGCATACCGAAACGTACCTTGCTTACGTCGTCACCGGATTTGGTATGGAGTCGGAGTTCCAGATCGTAGAGGACCGGCGTCTGTTCGTTCCACACGCGGATGTCCTCGCCCATAGGTACGGTGAAATCGAAAGCCGTCTGTCCGCCGGCACACGACAACAGGTGTTTGGTTTCGGCCACGACGTTTCCGCCTAACCGGACGATACCGGTCAGTTCGCCGCGCTGGGTTTTCCTTCCGGTGTACGCCACCTTGCCCTTTACGCGGAGACGTTTGTTTTCCACATCGGGATAAACCTGTACGCTGTCCATCGAGACGGGTTGCACGGCCCGCATGGTCATCTCACCGAGCAATCCGTTCCAGATTATCTGCGTTTCATTGGAATAAGCATGGGCCATGCCGTTGCTGATAGCGTGCCGCTTGCGGTTGTCTACGCAGACCGTCAGTTCGTGTTCGCCCGGCGTCAACAAACCGGTCAGGCAGAAACGGTGCGGAGCGACCAGACTTTCGCAAAAGCCGGGCACTTCGCGGCCGTCGACAAGCAGCGAGGTTTTCCACAAAACACGTTCGAAACTCAGTTCTACCGGTTTGTTCTTCCAATCAGCCGGTATGGTGACGCGGCGCGTATAGCGTGCTTCGCCCAGGAAGTCGTGCTTTCGCGTCAGGTGCAGGATCTGAGGCTTCGCCACCGAGGGTTCCAATGTATTGGGTGTACCGTAACCGGCCTCATCGGTCGTACCGGGAAGTCGGATGGGCCGTTCGCCGGCCGCGTCGCCCAACACGACGCACCAGTCGCCGGCCAATGACTGCTGTTCGTAACCCGTCTTGTGACAGGCCGAGAGAGTCGGCAGAATCAGCAAAAGTATTCCGCGCAAGAATACTTTTGCCTTGTTTGTTCGTTGAATCTTCATAGTTTTTACAATTGCAATGCACTGTGAACCTGAACTCCCTGATGATTGTTATCGAGTGCGGCAGCCTGTGCGAAACAAGCAGCAGCCTTCGAACTGTTGCCCAGTCCGAGGTGGCCAAGGGCCATCAGGTAGTTGCAATGAACCTGGTTTTTCTTATCCATGTCGTCTTCCCAGATCTGAAGGTCGGGCAAGGAGACCGCAAAATAGTCCATTTTAAAACGATCGTACAGGTGGCGTTCGCCATAGTCTATCAATTTGTTGAAACAACCGCGCGCACGCTCTTCTTCGCCCAGCTTGCGCAGGGCAAGGCCGCGATAGAAGATTTTATCAGGCTTCTGGTCGTTATAATAAATGGCGGCCGCGGGTTCGCCGGTCCCCTCGCTGGCCTTCTGATAGAACCGGTGAGCCTCATCGGCGCGTCCCAGTCCCTCCAAGGCACAGGCTTTGTAATAATTGAAGTCATTTTCCTGTGCGCCGTGCAGTTTTCCTTCGCCCAGGTGGTGAGGATACTCAAAACATGCGTCAATGAGGTGCAACGCTTCGTCGTAACGGCCCTCGGCCAAGGCTTTTTTGGCCATTTCGACCCGCGCTATCTGATATTGAGCCGGCACTTTGCCTTCGCCTCCCTCCCAAGGATGGAACTTGCGGGCATCGAGCATACGGGCAGCCTCTTCGTTACGGCCGAGTTGGTTCAGAAGAGTGATATATTCCAGATAAAGATCATCGCGATGCTCTACGACGGAACGGTGTGCGTCCAGGAAAGCCAAACGTTGGGCGTGCGGACGATTCAGGCGCTTATAAAGTTGGTCGAGTTCCATCAAGATGCGCGCATCCGAGGGATCGAGGGCATAAGCCTTCTCCAACAATGCCAACGCTTCGTCC
>CATXZX010000085.1 GCA_958404085.1 uncultured Prevotellaceae bacterium
GGGTGAGCCGGATATTTTGGTTGGCACCAGCCACGGAACTACGCCACTGCCCCCATAAAACTCCAAAATGAAAATTATGAAAACTCTTAAAATCAAAAATGCCAATGCAGGCTTCGCAAATTTCTGTGTCGCACTTGACATCAGATTTGCATATAGTTACGGTACGTTCTTTGTATTCGGTACATCAGACCCAGATAAGTTTAGGGGATATTGCAAGAAAAACGGTTTCTCTAACTGGGAAACACTTGAAATCACTGCTTGCGACTTCGAGGATGAGTTCTAACCAATAAAAATAGAAATGATATGACAAGCAAGACATCTTTATTTCAGGAAAGGCTGGCTGCACTTCGCAAAGAGATACTTGAAGACCTTTTTAAGGCTCTACAGAAAAGAAAGAACATGAAGATAAAGTTTGCCGAGACGGAAGCACCTCGATTTTACTATGATGGAGGTTGGAGAGATATTACCCAGTTAAGTATAGGTCTTATTAGCCCGGAATCCATCTCGTTTGGTTGGCATGACGAGCGTTGTTCCAACAAAGGTGCAAACGCCTTTGTGTATTCTGCACAAATAAGCACTGAAATACTTATCCAGTTCCACGAACTGATTTTCGACAAAGGCTGATAGTATGTATGTTAGGCTAAACACAACGGAACTACTGGAAATTGCCAAGAAAGTGGTGGGAAAGCACTCCGGCGAGTTGAGCGGTGAGGTCTCTGTTACCTTACACGGATTGGAATTAACCGCGGAATACTATTATGACAATATGGATGAAGATCTTACGGAACTTGGCATTAGTGATATAAGTTGCGCTGACGAAGATGTTTTTGTATCGTTCAAAGAAGAGGACGAAAGAATGGCAATGACAATTGCTGAGTTGTCATGTTCAGATTAAATATTTTGTGACTACAGGGTATGTCAGGGAGGGTAAAAGCGTTTTTTTTGAGCATAATCTACAAATAGTTCGCTGTAAATTTGCGTATTTGATTATTTCTTCGTACTTTTGCACACCGATTTCGAAAAATACGGAACATGACAGATATAAAGAACAATGGTATAGGAAAAATATTATATACACTCATGAATAAAGTATATAGTATTGATAAGTCCAAATATATTTGGGCATTCATAGCCAGTGTCATTTATGTAGTGTTGCTTATTTGGTTCGCACATGTAGATGTTTTCCTTGATTGTTATAATGATAAAATTGATACGATAGATAGAATTATTCCCCAAATAGCATACAAACATGCCCATATATTATCTTTGTTGACGAATTGGGGATTGTTGTCTTTGTTGTTTATCGATTTGCTTATGGCGAACAGATATGGCGGGATAATTTGTATTACTTTGTTAAATCTATTTGGCGTTTTTGCCATGATATGTATCTTTTGGTTTGCTGTTGGTTGTAACCCAAATATAGAGAATACGATAGGAGGTCTTGGAGATTGCAATTATTGCATAAAATCCTTGATTGTTTTTATTATAATATTGCTATGTCTGAAATTCATAGCTCTTAAACCAGATGACAAATGATTTATATTGCTATAACATTTTTCTCGTTAATCGCTCTTTACGCAATCAGTAATTTCTTTCTTTACACATTGCCTATTGTTGAAGCGGGGCCAATATCTGGAGTTAAACATACTGGATTGCAACGAATGCATGAAAGGATAAATGCTTCGTATACAAAGATTAAACAAGGTGTTGTTTGTCGGTATCGGCGATTTGTCGTACAAGGCGAGTGTATGATAAAAATTGGCATTAAGCCAAAATCTGTTGTGTCCGTTAGGATGTTCTCTGATGACAATGAGAAAAACAAATTAGAATCCGGATCCGCAGTCCTTATCTTTTTGAATGATAAAAAGTTTCGTGGATACAAAATTCGAATCATTAAGAATATAAGCGACGACAAGGCAGAAACTTATTATTATGATAAAGATGGTAATGAAAAGCCATCGTCAGAATCGCATTACCTTGCCAATATAATAGGAATTGTAGATCTTGAAGAGTCGGGCATTGCTGCTTGAATAAGAAACCAATGAGGCTGTGTCAATCCAAATTATAGAAAGATTAAGAAGGATAGACACAGTCTCTCATTTTATATATACCCTTTTGCAAGTTGTTCACGGTAGATTTAGACGAATGATGGAATTATAATTGATATCAGTCGTTTATGATTGAACAACCTCCAATGGCCTCTCTCTGTAATTCTTCCAAAGATTTATCTGTGGCCACAGCATCGAAAACTTTTCTTATGGCAAGATCGGCCATTTCTCTTGTGACATGGATATAGTAACCTATAACTTTTCTTGATGGAGTTACGGTATCTCCGATGCAATACTCAATAACACTATCTTTGATGAAGAGTTGGTTGGCCAACTGCGCAAATGTTTTGCGAGCGGAATAATAGATAAAATTACTATTCTCGATATTACACTTCTTGGCTATTCTGGGAAGATTATCATATAATATTCTTTGCAATGCTCCGCAAGAACGTTTATGATGAATGAATAGCCGTCCTTTTTTTGTAAGCCTGTTAAGAATCTCTCTTGCTTCCGGTTGTATGGTGAACTCTGTTAGTGTTGGGTTCTTCCTTCTGTTCTCTGTCTTTATTCTTACGAACTGGACATAATCGTTACTAAAGTCAATCTCAACCATGTCACGCAGGTTTATTCCACAAAGGTAAAACGAAAGCATGAAGATGTCTCTCGCTACACCAATCATCGGGCTTCTCTCCTGTGAAAGGTCAACATCCCTAATCATTCGGAGTTGTTCGAGCGTGACTGCGCAATCCCGGCGTGTAGGCTCAGGGTCTGTATAGTCAGCGTAAGGGCTTACATCATATTCCACAAACTTTTGCCGTATCGCATAGTTAATGATTGTGTGGAGGTTTCTCATCTTTATAGATATGGTACTCCGTGACATTCCCCTATTCTCTTTCAAGAATAGTTCAAACCTATGGAGAGAGTCAGATGTGAGTAACTGCAGCAAAAAGTCGGAACCGAAGAACATTTCAAAATAATATAAGGCATCCCTGTAGAGCCTTAGCGTCCCATCTCTGTATTGGTTACGACGAGTAGTGAGGAACTTTTCTCCAATGTCGTGAATACTCTTTGGCCCAGCATTACCCTCTGCATCCTCTATGTATTGAACCAACTGTGAACAAGTATAGTATTCGATGTCTTTGGCTGCATCGCAGATGGAATAGATCTTGTTCATTCTAATGCGAAGCTGCTGGTTGATGTAAGAAGCGTTATTCACACCTACAACCTGCCCATTCACAAGATTTTCCAGTCCAGGCACAACATGGCGTGTCACAAAGTAGCGTGTCTGGCCTTTGTGAGATATGGCGATGCGAACCTTATGCGATCCGTCAGCCAAAACCTTTGCTGGTAATAGTACGACCCTTAAATTCATTCCCGACAATTTTCCGACAATTTTCCGACAACTGTTTTTCGTTCCGACAACGTTCCGACAATAGTTTTCGGTGTACTGGTATTTTACAGTTTAACTCATAACTTATTGATAATCACGCAAAAATCTAAATTCAAGCCACTTTGGTTTTTGTCCGTCTATGGCCACGATGATCTTTTTCATATTCACATGCAATAAGTTAGATTAAAATGCAGCGAAGATGCCGCTACATGGTATTTGGCATACGCCACGCCGAGTTTGATTCGTTTAAGTTGCAATCCGCCTCCAAAAGACAAGCCTGCTCCGTGAGACGAACCGGCAGCCTTCAGTTCGTTGGCACGCCGGACGTTGTATCCGGCTGACAAGTATAGATAATCGGTAGGCAACACATCGATTCCGAAAACGAAATGATTGAAAAAACGTTTGCCGAATTTATCTTTTTTTCCCGCCTCATGGTAATAATAATCCGAATCCCAACGCGTCACGTCAGTCATCGTAACCGAATAACGTATGGGAGCATGCGCCATGCCTTTGGTAAAACCGATTTGAAGGTCGAACGGAAGATGTTCGGTATGTTCATCGAAAGATTTAAGCTGGGCTCCGATATTTTTCATGACCAGACTGGCCGAAAAATCGGCATCTTCGTCAAAATAATTCAGACCCAAATCCACTCCGACTGCGAACGAACTATATTCTGCGTACTTGGAATAAATCAAATTTGTGGTAACACCTCCCGCCCAACGTCCGGACAACGTATAACTATAAAGCCCCGATACCGCTATATCCTTAGCCGACAAATCGCCCATCACCTGTCCGGTTTCGTCTGTCTCCGTCATATCGCCGTAGCTCATGTAGCGACCGGCCACTCCCAGCGTATGGCGCTGTCCGAGTATCTTGGAAAACGATGCCGAAGCTGCCTGCGAACCTTTCAGATAAGTCATATAGTTGAGATTCAACGAGCGGTCCGTCGCCGAAGAAAGGAGCGCCGGATTACCGAGCGCAAGGGGGGCGTCATCCTCGATGAGAGATATATTCGTCCCTCCCAGCGCAGCCACATGGGCCGATGCCGGAATTTTCAGAAAATGGAAGATCCACGAACTCTCCTGCGCACCAGAAGCCATAAAAATCCAGCTTGCAACGAAGGTCAGTATGCTTTTTTTCATCCGATTACCAAAAATTGTGCCCAAAGATACTCTTTTTTTAGATTATCTGAATTATTTTTGTGCGAGAAATATGTTTTAATAGGGAATCACGCGACCATTCAGTCAAATGTCCCCGTTGTTATAAACGTGAGAAAAGACAAATTATTATCAAAGGACTGGTGCGAACTCATTTTTGAAGGTCGCAACAAACAGTATGGCGCCTACGCCATGCGAGCCCGGTTCGGGACGTGGAACCTTATCGCACTTGCCATCTTGTCTGCCTCGCTGCTACTTTTATTTTTCATTCCTTTTTTTATCACCAGTTATGTACGCTCTTTCGAAAAAAACGTGCAGGCCGAGGTTACCTCTCTCTCCAAACTTGAACTTCCGGATTTGAAAAAAGATCCGGCGCTGAAAGCCGTTGCCACAACGACCCCCGTAAAAATGCGAACGCTGAAGAATGCCGTCCGTTTTGTACCCGAAATTACGGAAGAGGGCAACGACGAACTGCTCATTGCAGCAGAAGCGGAACAGACAGAAGTCCAAGCGAACGAACAGACGCACGATATTCAAGAAGTACAAGACGGCGAGCCCGAAGGCGAGGACCGCACATCGAAATACCCCTCGCCGGTAGAAATCGTGGAAGAAATGCCGCAATTCCCGGGAGGACTGTCGGCACTGATGAAATGGCTCGACAAAAACATCCGATACCCGGCCGGAGTCCGCCGAAAGCATATCGAAGGCGAAGTACGGGTCACATTCATCATAGACACCGAAGGAAACGTAAGGGAACCCCAGATAACGAAAAGCATCGACCGCACGCTGGATGACGAAATCCTCCGGACGGTCCGCAAAATGCCGCCATGGATTCCCGGAAGGGTGAACGGAAAACAAAGCAACGTACGCATCACCATCCCCGTAGTATTTCAACTGAATTAAACCTATATATATGCAAACGAAAACATCAGCCGAACTACTTTCATACGTAAACGGCGCATTGGAAGGCTTGTCCTACCCGACACAGCCCGAAGGATTGTACGAACCGGTCCGCTATGTTCTTTCGCTGGGCGGAAAACGTATCCGTCCCGTACTTCTGTTAATGGCCTACAACCTGTATCAGGACAACATAGACAAGGCTCTTCCGGCCGCCGTGGGTCTGGAAATTTACCATAACTATACGCTGTTGCACGATGACCTGATGGATTCGGCCTCGATGCGCCGCGGAAAACCGACGGTCCACAAGGTATGGAACCCGAACACGGCCATCCTGTCGGGCGACTCCATGCTGGTCCTGGCATACCAATACATTATCAAAAGCGCCGGCACATGCGGACTCAACCTGCTGGATTTGTTCACCTGCACGGCGCTGGAAATAGGCGAAGGACAACAGTATGACTTGAATTTCGAGACACGGAACGACGTCACGGAGGCCGAATACATCGAAATGATCCGCCTGAAAACATCGGTTCTACTGGCTTGCGCACTGAAGATGGGGGCCATTTTGGGAGAATCGCCAGCCAAGGATGCCGACAAACTTTATCGCTTCGGCGAATCGCTCGGTCTGGCCTTCCAACTGCAGGACGACTACCTCGACGTATACGGCGACCCGGCTATATTCGGCAAGAAGATTGGAGGAGACATCCTTTGCAATAAAAAAACATACATGCTGATCAATGCTTACCGACTGGCCGATGAAACACAACGTGCCGAACTGGACCGCTGGATAGCGACCACCGATACAGACAAAGCCGATGAAAAAATTGCAGCCGTCACAGCCCTCTACAACGAACTGGGCATACCGGCATTGTGCAACGAACGTATTTCGGCATATTTCGGAGAAGCTCGCCGAAACCTGTCCGAGATTTCCGCTCCGGAACCGCGTAAGCAGGCACTGGAAGGGTTTGCCCTGTCATTGCTGGGCCGCCAGTCGTAACGAGCAGCCGTCTCACCACTTCCTACAACAATGGGTTTTATAGACACACACACTCATATTTATACCGAAGAGTTCGATACGGACCGCCACGCGGCATGCGAACGCGCAAAAGCAGCCGGCGCCGACAAACTCTTTCTGCCGAACATCGATCGGGCCTCGCTCGGACCGATGCTGGCCCTGTGCGACGCATATCCAGACCTATGCTACCCCATGATGGGACTGCATCCGACGGAAATACCCGACGATTTCGAAACCGTACTCCGTGAGATGGAATCGCTTTTGCAGGCCCCCGGCCATCCCTACATAGCCATCGGCGAGGTGGGACTCGACTTCTATTGGGACGATTCCCACAAAACCGAACAACAGTACGTATTCGAACGCCAGATTGACTGGTCCATCCGTTACGGCCTTCCTTTGGTTATCCACGCGCGCAGCGCACACCGGGAACTGACAGGCATACTGGACAAATACCGCGACAGCGAATTGAGCGGCGTGTTCCACTGTTTTGGCGGAACGCTCCAGGAAGCCGAAGAACTGCTTTCGTTCAGCGGCTTCGTACTGGGCATAGGCGGCATACTGACGTTCAAGAAATCGACACTGCCCGATGTCCTGCACCGTGTTCCGCTTTCGCGTCTGGTGCTGGAGACCGATTCTCCCTACCTGGCCCCTGTTCCCCACCGGGGCAAACGCAACGAAAGCGCCTACATCC
>CATXZX010000086.1 GCA_958404085.1 uncultured Prevotellaceae bacterium
CATCCGCAGTCTGTCGTACACTCGGCTGTGCAGTTTCGTGATGGCGCTGTAAAGGCGCAATTGGGTGTTCCGGACATGCGAATACCGATTCAATATGCATTCAGTTATCCCGACCGTATACCATTGTCCGGAACACGTTTGGATTTGTTCAAATTGGGAAACCTTACATTTGAAAGACCAGATACAAGACGTTTTCCATGTCTTCGATTGGCTTTTGAGGCCTTGGATGCGGGTGGAAACATGCCATGTATACTGAATGCCGCTAATGAGATCGTCAATTTGGCCTTTCGTCAAGGACGCATTTCATTTCCGCGTGTAAGCGAAATTATCGGGCAGGCAATGCAGCAGATTGCCTTTGTTGAAAATCCATCTTTGGATGTATTGTTTCAGACGGATGAGGAAACGCGTCTGAAAGTAGAAGAAATGATATAAGAATACTTACTCAAATAGAACGAAACGACAATGGAAATATTTTTGATTAGAGCCTTACAGTTAATACTCTGTTTTTCTCTTTTGGTTTTACTGCATGAGGGAGGCCATTTTTTCTTTGCCAAACTGTTTAAGGTGCGAGTAGAAAAATTTTGCCTGTTCTTTGACCCATGGTTCACATTATTCAAATTTAAACCGTCCAAAAGCGATACTACGTACAGTATCGGCTGGCTGCCATTGGGCGGCTATGTAAAAATATCGGGAATGATAGACGAATCCATGGATACGAAACAGATGGCGGAGCCCGTCAAACCGTGGGAATTTCGTGCAAAGCCGGCGTGGCAGCGTTTGTTGATCATGATAGGCGGCGTTTTGGTGAATTTTTTGTTGGCATTGTTCATTTATTCGATGATTCTATATCATTGGGGGGAAACTTACGTCCCGGTGCAAAATATGACCTATGGCATGAAATTCAATGAGACTGCTCAGAAAATGGGATTCAGGGACGGCGATATTCTCTTGAATACAGATAAAGATGTTTTTACCCGTTTTGACAACAACGAATCAATCGGACATATATATAGAAGTTTGTCTGAAGCACATTCTGTTACTGTTTCGCGTGATGGCAAGAAGATTGATATCTCCATGCCCGGCAATTTGAATATGCTATCGATGATTAAGGAAGAACCTCCGTTCGTTACCGTATTGATGCCGTCGGTAATAGACAGCGTTATGCCGGCTTCTCCGGCGTATGATGCCGGAATCCGGGCTAAAGACCGGATTGTAGCATTTAACGGGACTGCCATCACTACATGGAACGAGTATAACGAACAAATGAGTCGTATGAATGATATCCTGGCTTCCGCAAGTCATAGAGACAGCATGAACCTGCGTAACGTGAATCTTGTAGTAGAACACCAGGGAGGTAACAGAGATACATTGGATTTGGTCCTGACTCCCGATTATAGAATGGGCGTTTTCCAACTTAACATGTACCGCGTGTACAAACCCATCACAAAAGAATATTCATTGTTGGCTTCTATCCCGGCTGGTGTTCAGCATGGCTGTGCCGTATTAGGAGGCTATGTTGATGACTTAAAGTATCTGTTCACAAAGGACGGAGCAAAAAGTATGGGCAGTTTCGGAACAATCGGTAGCCTTTTCCCCGCCACATGGGATTGGTTGCGGTTCTGGGAAATGACAGCATTCATCAGTATTATATTGGCATTTATGAATATCTTACCCATACCGGCCTTGGACGGAGGGCATGTATTCTTCCTGCTCTATGAAATAGTGGCATGTCGCAAGCCGAGCGATAAGTTTATGGAACGTGCGCAGGTAGTGGGAATGTCGTTGCTGATGCTTCTGATGCTATGGGCTATTATGAACGATATTATCCGTTTTGTATTCTAACGTATTTTAATAAGAATCCACAATGTCTCAATCATTTGTAACAGAAGACATTTTAAACGATATGCGGTACTTGAAATTGTTAGCTCGCAATTTCCCGACCATATCGAGCGTCAGTACCGAAATTATAAACCTGGAAGCTATTTTGCATCTTCCCAAAGGGACGGAACATTTTCTGGCCGACATTCATGGCGAGAACGAGGCTTTTCATCATGTCTTGAAAAATGCTTCCGGTAATATCAAACGAAAAATCAATGAAATCTTCGGGAATACTTTGCGCGAACAAGAAAAGAAAGATTTATGCACGCTTATTTATTATCCCGAACAGAAACTGGAACTGGTAAAGGTCTCCGATAGCAATATTGAAGACTATTATCAGATAACATTGCACCAATTGGTGAAAGTCTGTCAGGATTTCTCATCCAAGTATACGCGTTCTAAAGTCAGGAAATGCCTGCCAGAGGAGTTTTCCTATATAATCGAAGAACTGTTGCACGAGTCTTCCGAGGATTTGAACAAGCAGGCGTACATCAATGTCATAATAAATACGATTATATCTACCGGAAGAGCTGATAATTTTATTACGGCTTTGTGTAATCTTATTCATCGGTTGGCTATCGACCAATTACATATTTTGGGCGATATCTACGATCGGGGACCCGGGGCTCATGTTATTATGGAGACATTGTGTTCATATCCTAATTTCGATATTCAATGGGGAAATCATGACGTATTATGGATGGGTGCAGCTGCCGGCAATCCCTGTTGCATTGCGAATGTTGTGCGACTCTCGTTACGGTACGGCAATACGCAAACGTTGGAAGAAGGTTATAGTATCAATCTACTTCCGCTTGCAACATTTGCCATGGAAACTTATGCCGACGACCCGTGTAAACTGTTTTTCCCTAAATTGGAAAGCGAACAGGCTGTCAGTGACAAGACCCGCAAGTTGATCGCTCAGATGCACAAGGCAATTACGATTATCCAATTGAAATTGGAGGCTCAAATGGCTGACAAACATCCAGAATGGATGCTTCAAGACCGTAAATGTTTTTACAGCGTCGATTTCGATAGAGGAATTTTTAAAGCAAACGGAAAAGAATACGAATTGAAAGATTCTTATTTTCCGACCATACATGCAGATGACCCATACAAGCTGACATCGGAAGAACAGGACCTGATCGAAAAATTAATACATTCATTCCGTATCAGTGATAAACTGCAGCGCCACGTAGCATGTCTGTTGCAGCATGGAACGATGTATGGCGTATACAATTCCAATTTGCTGTTCCACGCATCTGTTCCCCTCAACGAAGACGGTTCTCTGAAAGAAGTGGAAATATGTGGACATTGCTATAAAGGAAAATCGCTGCTGGAGGCAATTACACGAATAATACGGTCAGCCTTCGACTCCGATATTCAAACTTCCGAACGCCATACGGCAATTGATTACTTCTGGTACTTATGGTGCGGGCCGAACTCACCCTTGTTTGACAAGCAGAAAATGGCAACTTTCGAACGTTATTTTTTGGATGACAAAGAATTGGGCCACGAAGAAAAAGGCTGGTATTACAAATTGCGTAATGAAGAATCGATTTGCGACATGCTTCTGGACGAATTCGGTGTAGAAGGAGAGCATCGCCATATCATAAATGGTCACGTACCGGTTCGTGCCGGAAACGGTGAGAATCCAATCAAGGCCAATGGCAAACTGATGGTCATAGACGGCGGATTTGCAAAAGCATATCACAATACAACCGGAATTGCGGGCTACACATTGGTTTATCATAGCCGCGGATTCCAATTGGTACAACATGCACCATTTACAAGTACAGCAGAAGCCATTAAAAATGGTACAGACATTACAAGTACCACACAGATCGTCGAACTGATGGGACACCGGATAATGGTGGCTGATACGGACAAGGGAAATGAACTTCGGGTACAGATTGAAGATTTAAAGAAATTGCTCGTTGCCTATCGGCGCGGCTATATCAAGGAATATACGAAATAGGAAATCAATCATTGCTAACAACCAAAATATGCTTACTTTTTTAGAGTCATTGGCCGCAGCCGAAACAGTTTTAACGCACGGAGTTGAAAAGAACGAGAACGTAACGATGATTATTCAGCAACTTATCAGTTTAGGTATTAACGCCGGCAAACAAATATTGATGGCAACATTGGTTTTTGTTGTTGGCCGGTTCATCATATCCCTGCTTAATCGTTTGGTGGTGCGCATGCTCGAACGCAGAAACATAGATATCAGTGTCAAGACATTTCTAAAAAGTCTTATCAACATTCTACTGACGACATTATTAGTCATATCGGTGGTCAGTGCGTTAGGCATCAATACAACATCGTTTGCCGCATTGCTGGCTTCTGCCGGTGTGGCCATCGGTATGGCTTTGTCCGGAAATCTTCAGAATTTCGCGGGAGGTCTGCTTATTCTGTTATTCAAACCTTATAAAGTAGGAGATTGGATTGAAACGTCGGCAGGGTCGGGAACCGTACGCGAAATACAGATTTTCCATACTTTGCTGACTACGGCAGACAATAAGATCATCTATATTCCAAATGGAACATTGAGCGGAAATTCGATAACGAATTATAGTCGCGGAGAAAAACGGCGTATCGAGTGGATTGTCGGTATCGATTACGGCGAATCTTTTGAAAGGGCCGAACAGGTCATTACCGATCTCTTGAAAACAGACGAACGAATCTTGTCGGACCCGGCTCCCTTTATAGCGCTCCATGCATTGGATTCCAGCAGTGTGAACATTGTTATTCGCGTATGGGTGGAAAACAAAGATTATTGGGATGTATACTTCAACATAAACAAGCAAATATACAATACGTTTAACCGCGAGCAGATTAATTTCCCATATCCGCAATTAACGGTTCATCAAACAATGAATTAATCCGGCTTATTAAAATAAACAAGAAATGAAAAGTTTTGAAGCAAAACCATGGGTGCTTCCCCAACCGGTGCTGATTATCGGGACTTACGATGATGCCGGCAGACCCAATGCCATGAATGCAGCGTGGGCAGGGCAGTGGGATGCCAAAGAGATCATGATATCGTTAGGAAAGCATGCTACTACCGAAAATCTAAATGGACTTGGCGAATTTACAGTAGCCTTTGCCACGGAAGATACAATGGTCGCAGCAGATTTTGTCGGTATCGTATCTGCCAAAAAGGAGCCAGAAAAGATGGAAAAGACTGGATGGACGGTAAAAAAGGCCTTGCATGTCAATGCTCCCGTCTTTACAGATTTCCCGATGACTATGGAATGTCGCATCATTCGGAAAATCGATGAATCGGATAGCGGATATTATCTTGTTGCGGAGATCGTGAATATTCTGGTGGACGAAAACTATCTTGCAGAAAACGGGAATCCGGATGTCGGTAAAATGAAACTTATTGTTTACGAACCCGTACAACACGCTTATGTCGCATTGGGAAAAACCGTGGGGCAGGCCTTTTCTGTCGGAAAACAGTTGAAATAGTAAAATAATACGTGCACGTCTTTCCATTTTCTAAGCCAGTTTACTTGTCGCACACATATATAGATTAATTCAGGAGGAACATCATTAATGGATAAATACATTGTCTCTGCGCGAAAATACCGTCCCTCTACATTCGATGCGGTTGTAGGACAGTCAGCGCTTACAACAACTTTGAAAAATGCCATCAGTAGCGGAAAACTGGCCCATGCCTATTTGTTTTGCGGCCCGCGTGGTGTAGGAAAGACAACTTGTGCGCGTATATTTGCCAAAACCATCAATTGCCTTCACCGGACAACCGACGGAGAGGCATGCAATGAATGCGAAAGTTGCCAGGCGTTTAATGAACAGCGTAGTTTCAATATCCACGAACTGGATGCGGCTTCGAATAATTCGGTAGAAGATATCCGTTCACTTATCGAGCAAGTACGGATTCAGCCTCAAGTAGGCCGGTATAAAGTATTTATCATCGATGAGGTCCATATGTTGTCGATGGCCGCGTTCAATGCTTTTCTTAAAACCCTAGAAGAGCCTCCTGCTCACGCCATATTTATTCTGGCTACGACCGAGAAACATAAAATTCTGCCTACGATTCTAAGCCGCTGCCAAATCTATGATTTTCACCGGATGAGTATCGGCGATATTGTAGGACATCTGCGGATGGTTGCCACCAGCGAAGGCGTCGCATACGAAGATGCCGCTTTGAACATTATAGCGCAAAAAGCGGATGGAGGGATGCGCGACGCGCTTTCCATATTCGATCAGGAAGTAAGTTTCACAAACGGTCAAATCACCTATGCAAGTGTTCTTGAAAATCTGAATGTTCTCGATTACGATTACTATTTCAGATTGACGGATGCATTTCTTGAACATCGGATTTCGGACATTTTGCTTACGTTCAACGAGATATTGCACAAAGGTTTTGACGGAGGGCATTTCATAAACGGATTAGCATCGCACTTTCGCGATTTACTGGTAAGTCGCGATGTGGCTACGCTTCCTTTGTTAGAGGTATCGGATGACATCCGCAACCGTTATTGCGAACAAGCAAAACGCTGTCAGCCCAAGTTTGTCTATCAAGCGCTGAAACTGTGCAATACATGCGATTTAAACTATAAGACAAGTCGTAACAAACGTTTGCAGGTTGAACTGACGCTTATAGAGATCGCGCAAGCGGCGAGTGACGAACCGGCGGGGCTTGGCCCTGCTAAAAGATTGTCGCCCATTTTCAACAACAATAAGCAGCAGGATATTCCTGCTACCGCGTCACAAGCCGGAAATCCGCCTTCCGGCAGTAAAACGGTTTATCCTCAAAACAACACTTCGCCACAAGTAGCAACACCCCAAAATACGCATGCCGTACAGCCAGTGACGCCTGTCGCTTCTCCGTCTCCTGCTACATCGAAACCTCTTACGGTGGGACGCTTTGGAACCCCTTCCATTCGTGTTCGTCCGGCGAATCAGCCTACGCAAACAAAATCGGTGGAAGGCGAAAGTACAACCGTAAAAGACAAAGAAGCTGAAATAGGAACGAACCCTTTTGAGGAGAAGGATTTACATTACTATTGGTATCAGTTTGCCAACCAACTGCCGCAAGAAGAAAAAGCTATTGCCGGCCGAATGAAAAATATGACTCCGCATTTAATCGGAGAGGCGGTATTCGAAGTGACGGTTGACAATGAACAGGTGGAAGAATACCTGAAACCGCTTGTACCCCGTATTGAACAGTTCCTGCGCCAGCGCATCAACAACCGCAATATTACAATGAAAGCGCGTGTCGCAGCGCCCGAGGAGCAAACACGCGTTT
>CATXZX010000087.1 GCA_958404085.1 uncultured Prevotellaceae bacterium
ATAGCCATCGCATTCGTATTCGGATTTATCGTCATGTGGCTCTCGCGCGTGTTGTTCTCTTTCAACTACAAAAAGCATCTGAGTTGGACCATCGGCATATTCGGAGGCATATCTGTCACTTCTATCATGTTTTTCCTGCTTGTCAAAGGTTTCGGACAAGCATCGTTCATGACCGAGGACATCAGCCGGATGATTAACGACCATCAGACGATGATTCTGATCTGCTGTCTGATAGGTTTCAGCATCCTGATGCAGATTCTGCACTGGCTTAACGTCAATGTATTCAAGATAATCGTTCTTTTCGGAACCTTCTCGCTCGCTATGGCCTTTGCCGGAAACGACCTGGTAAACTTCATCGGTGTTCCGCTGGCCGGACTTTCATCCTACAACGACTACATGGCCAACAGCGGAGGTATACCTGCCAACGAATACGCCATGACTTCCTTACTTGCATCGGCTACCACGCCGGTTTATTTCCTGGTAGGAGCCGGCACCATCATGGTCATCGCACTGGTACGCTCCAAGAAGGCCCGCAAGGTGATAGAGACATCGGTCAACCTGTCGCGCCAGGACGAAGGCGAAGAGGTTTTCAGTTCCTCGCGCATAGCACGCAGCACTGTACGCAGCGTCATGAACACGACGAACACCATCGTTTCGTATATTCCGCAAAGTATCAAGAACTGGATCAACAAGCGTTTTAACACGGACGATGCCATCCTGGAGGACGGTGTAGCATTCGACATCGTCAGAGCGTCGGTCAATCTGGTTTTGGCCGGCCTGCTCATCGTTATCGGAACATCGCTCAAGCTCCCCCTCTCCACTACGTATGTAGCCTTTATGGTAGCCATGGGTTCCTCGCTTGCCGACAGGGCATGGGGACGCGAGACGGCCGTTTACCGTATCACGGGGGTCATTACCGTCATCGGCGGATGGTTCATTACGGCGGGTGCGGCATTTATCCTGTGTTTCCTCATCAGCAACGTTCTGTTCTTCGGTGGACAAGTAGCCATGCTTGCGCTCATCGGCCTGGTGGTGTTCATCTTGGTAAACAACAACCGGAAATACAAGAAAAAACAGTCGGAAGAAAAAATCGATACGGTATTCCGCCAGTTGGTACGCTCGCACGACCGTAAGGAGATATGGAGCCTGTTGCAGCAGCATGTACGCCAGACACAAAGCGATGTGGTGGAATTTACCAAAAACACCTATATCCAGCTCACCGACGGCATGATAAACGACGACATCAAAGCACTGCGCCATGCCAACAACGCGCTGAGCGAGGAAAAGAGCCTGTGGAAACGGCTCAGACGCAAGGAAATCATCGGTATGCGTAAGATCGACTACCTGCTGGCCGTCGAAAAGAATACGTGGTTCCACCTGGGATGTAACAGCATATCGCAAATTATCTACAGCCTCAAACGCATGAGCGAACCGTGTATCGAGCATGTAGACAACAACTTCAATCCCCTGCCGCAAAGCTACATCGACCAACTGAAATCCATTCGTGAAGAACTTATCGACATGCTGACCAAAACGCAGGAAATGATTGCGACCGGAAACTTCCATGACGCCGAACTGGTACTGGTAAACGGAAACGCCATGAAAAGCCGCCTCTCGCAAATAAGACATGAACAACAAAACCACATTCAACGCGAAGACAGCAACATCAAGGTGGACCTGCTCTACCTCAGCACACTCCAGGAAACGCAAGAGTTAATCAGCATGGTGCGCCACCTGCTGCGGGCCAGCAAACGGTTCCAGGAGCAATAACAGTTTGCATACATACAAAAACGAAACTCCGGCCTGTTTTTGAGGACAAGGCCGGAGTTTCGCTTTATGTTGACCGCTACCTAAAATCGGTTAAACGGGTATCAGAATTTCCGAAAAGAGAGAATGGCGTAATCGGAACGCAAACGCATCTTGTCGTGGGTCAGCTGTTCGACTTCGAAACTTACTTTGTTGCCGCGAATCCCATACGGATAGAAAATCGTACCGGCCTCGTCCGCGATAAGGCTGTCCTTCACATTCCATTCATGGTAATAAATGTCGAAAACGTTCAGCCGGTTGCCTACGTGGCTGAACCGCGACCGATAGTTGTCGCTCAGTTCGAACTGGCCGGGCACTTTTGCACGTATGCCCATCAGATCCAGTTGAAACATCCAATAAATCTGTTCACTCTTTTTATCGACGATTGAATCATATCCTCCCGTTTCGGTCTGGTAACGGATCTCCATCACTTGCCATTGCCCATCCAGATTTCCGTTCTCGGAGATTTTGTTGCAGGCCATAAAGGCGGAAACGGCCGTTATACAGAAAATGAGTCTCTTCTTCATTTCATTCAAAAATTTAAGGAACCTTGTTTGCGCAAAGTCAGTTGGAAACCTGTATTATCGCCCATCAGCCGGCCACGGTCCAAAGCAAATGCTCCGCTCAACGACCATCCCCGACTATCCCAGCGTCCGATTTTATTCGGCCGGAACGATACTTCCGTCAAGAACGACGCATTATGGAAAACATCCTCGAACGGGCGGTCATAAATACCTAAATTGCGCGAAAACGAGAGCAGAACCCGATAATGCAAGGCCGGCACCGGCGTTCCGCTCAGCCCGAAATGGTGTGCCGTGAAGCGGTTGTTCAAAAAACGCAACGTACGGTCCGGATTATACAAAGGCGACGTAAACAGCGGATTGCCTATCGGCTGGCCCCAATGCTGCCATCCGTTATAAATCAGATGATTGTAATAATTATCGCGGGCACTTATCTGAGTCGGAAGCTCGGGCGTTCCATCATGGTAGATAGGGCCGGACTGTTCCTCTGTCGTCACGTATTCATAAACGAACTTATCGGCTATCGCATTACGAGGCATCGTCACCTCCAGTCCCAGCAGCCCGTCATTCCATCCGTACTCGAAAAACATTGCGGAATGGTCTTCGAAAAAATGATCATAGTAAGCCCTGAATTTCCAATCGTCCAGTTTATAACTCAGGCTGAACAACCAGCTGCCGACAATGTCTCCCTCGGCATTGGGATATTGACCGTCCGTGGGATCGTGGCCCGCACCGACAAGGATAGCTCCAAAACTCTTCAGAGAATGGCCCATGTCGATACGTGTACCGTCTACGTGGGCAACACCGCCGAACAAACCGGCTATTTCTATGCCACCCTCGAAAACAAGGGGGAATTTATGCTCATTACCTATACGCAAAAAGCCGGATTTGCTGTGATACAGGACATTTTGGGCATATTTTCCTGAACTGCCTACGTAGTCTTTCTGCCAGGATGCATCGGTCATCATACCGTAACCGAGGTGTCCGCGAATGGCAAACCAACCGGCCTTCGTCAGAGGCAGATAATCGGGAATCTCAAAACGCACCTCGGGTACGGGACGTGCATTGATACCCAACGTCTGGCTTCCGCTGCTCAGTTCCGGGTCCTTCAGATTGGGCAGACGCTCCTTGCTGCCGACAGACAGGCGCACTTTTTTGTAATCGATATCGGCATAAAGCTGCTGCACGACCACCGGACTGGTAAAGTCATAGGCAAAGACCAAATCAAGTCCATAACCGAGACGCCAATCCGACCGCACATCGGCAACAGAAGGCTTTTGGATGGCAGCACGCAGATAGCCACTGTTTCCCCGAACACTGGAAACACCGTATTTATTGGCGTTAAGCCACAATGGCGAAGTCTTTCCGGAAAAAGTAGCGGAACTCTCGACCGAAGTAAGCAGGCCGGTTCCCATACCGCTGAACAAGTTTTGTGCTGACACAAAAGTCCTCACAGAAAACTGTTGTATCAGCACAAAACAAATCAAACAAATTATTCTTTCTGACAATCTATTTTGCATAGCTAACCGATCGGGTTTCACGAATAACCGTTATCTTAACCTGTCCCGGATAGGTCATTTCGTCCTGGATGCGTTTGGCTATTTCGCCGCTCAGACTTTCGGTCTGCTTGTCGTCAATCTTGTCTGCTCCTACGATGACACGCAGCTCACGACCGGCCTGAATAGCATAAGTCTTTGTTACGCCGGGGTAACTCATCGCGATATTCTCCAGATCGTTCAAGCGCTTGATGTAAGCCTCTACAATCTCACGACGGGCACCGGGACGCGCACCACTGATGGCGTCGCATACTTGTACGATCGGAGCCAGCAGCGATGTCATCTCCATCTCGTCGTGGTGAGCGCCGATTGCGTTACAGATGTCAGCCTTCTCTTTATACTTCTCAGCCAGCTTCGCACCATATATTGCGTGCGGCAATTCGGGTTCTTCGTCGGGCACTTTTCCTATATCGTGCAAGAGTCCGGCGCGTTTCGCTTTCTTGGGATTAAGTCCCAACTCCGAAGCCATGATGGCACACAAATTGGCCGTTTCGCGTGCATGCTGCAACAGGTTCTGGCCATAAGACGAACGGTATTTCATTTTACCGATGATACGGACCAGTTCCGGATGGAGTCCGTGTACGCCCAAGTCTATCGTCGTACGTTTACCGGTCTCTATAATCTCCTCTTCAACCTGTTTGCTGACTTTCGCTACGACCTCTTCGATACGGGCCGGGTGGATGCGGCCATCGGCTATGAGCTGATGGAGCGCCAAGCGGCAGATTTCTCTTCTTACGGGGTCGAATGCCGATATGACAATAGCCTCGGGCGTATCGTCCACAACGATTTCAACACCTGTCGCCGCCTCGAGCGCACGGATATTGCGGCCTTCGCGACCGATGATGCGGCCTTTCACCTCATCGTTCTCGATGTGGAAGACCGTCACACTGTTTTCAATCGCCGTCTCGGTAGCGACACGCTGGATGCTCTGTATTACAATACGTTTTGCCTCCTTGTTGGCCGTCATTTTCGCATCGTCCATAATTTCATTGATGTAGCCCTGCGCATCTGTCTTGGCCTCGTCCTTCAGCGACTCGATAAGACGTTCTTTCGCCTCCTCGGCCGACAAGCCGCTCAGTTCTTCCAGTTTTTCGCGTTCCTGCATCTGCATACGCTCCAGTTCCTCGAACTTGCGTTCCAGAAGCTGCTGCTGGTTCTGAACACGCGACTGCATGCTGTCCAAATCCGATTTGCGATGAGCCAAGTCCTCCTGACGCTGGTTCAGGCCTATTTCGCGCTGTTTCAATTTATTTTCAATCTGAAGAATATGCTGGTTGCGCTGTTGGACTTCTTTTTCGAGTTCAGCCTTTTTATTCAGGAATTTTTCTTTAATCTCCAGCATTTTTTTCTCCTTCAGGACTGCTGCCTCACGTTCTGCATCCGCCAGTATCTGATTGTACTTTCCTTTACATATATAACGGAACAGCACGTAAGCGGCAATTCCTCCGCACAAGACACTGACAACAACTGTTATGATGTACTCCATACCTTAATTAAATAGTTTTTATATATAAATAAATACGCACACATCGGACCTCTACCGATATACGGCAAAAGGTTCGCAGTGCGCGCGTTGATTCTCCCTTGTTCTGACATCGCTGCACATCAGTGCAGTTCACTTTCTATTTCAGCAGTGAGTTTCCCCAGACTCTCCACAAACGGGAGCGTATCGTTCCGCTGTTCATTCTCAATCCAGTTTACAGCGATATCAATTAAAGCCATGGACATATATTTATCCTCTCCCTGATTCGGAAAGCGGGATTTGTACATATTCAACTTTTCATTAATCCGTTTGGTCGCCTCACGGTATAAGCCTTCTGTTTCCCGCCGCACCGTGATGGGATAAACCTGATTGCCAACTCTGAGTTGTATACTGAATTTCTCACTGTTGCTGCTCATCATTCACA
Organism: uncultured Prevotellaceae bacterium; assembly: GCA_958404085.1. Taxonomy (GTDB): domain Bacteria; phylum Bacteroidota; class Bacteroidia; order Bacteroidales; family Bacteroidaceae; genus Alloprevotella. The sequence goes on from CATXZX010000087.1 coordinate 5,791, forward strand.
TATTGTCCGATTACACGTTCAATAGTGCGATGCACTTGTCTACGTCACGCACCAATTTTGACAATCTCAGCCGGGCATTGCGCATGTCATCGTCGCTGATTTCTATCATTTTGGCCAACTTAAGATTTGCGTAGTTCATCCGGAGCTTATCGTTCTCTGCGCCCAGCGCACCGATAATCCGTTCTTTTTCATCAAGCACAGTCCGCAATCCTTCATTCTCCTTCCGGAGTTCCCGGCATTGCAGTATCATTTGCCTGACTCTCGTCTCGAAAATCCGCAGAGTTTCCTCTTCTTCTTTCGTCATAACGCAATCTTTTCGCAAAAATAAGACAATTTTTGCGGACTTCCAAATTTATTCTTTAGTTCTTTTCGTCCGTATTTTTAGGCTTTTGCTCTTTTTTAGCCAGAATTACGATGTGATAGACATATTCAGTCATCCACTCGGGCGAATAACCTAACGTCTGCTGATACTTGCGGACAACAAAACACGATTTACGCACACCCTCGTCCTTCCAGGTGTTTTTGGTCAGGATGTCGGTTACAGCCTTTGCCGTAAGCGAGCGCAATGTTTTCTTGAAAATACCGGGAAGGCGGAATTTCCATTGCATGATGTTTCCCATCAGCATCATCAATTCCTGCGAAAAGCCCTGGAACTGGAACAGATAATTGCGTACATCGTTCAAGTTCCGGCAATTATGCTTGATACTGGCATCTATTTCCTTGAAGAAGCGTTCTTCCATTCCATAGATTTCCATCAGCATTTTCTTGCACCGGTTCTTCTCGCCCAGTCCCAGCCGGTTGTTCACCGTAGGAACATGGAGCGTTTGCTTAAACACGCGCAAATCGGGCAAAAGGGCAATGTTCGTAATACCCAGGCTCGATGCCATAATAGCCTGGTAATAGACTCGGATAAGCGACATGAAGTCTTCCATCCCTCCCACACGGCTCTCGGAATCCTCATGCTGTTTATTGCGAGTAAAAAGTTTATTCAGTAAATTCATTTTATTGTATTTTTATACCATAATCTATCGGGCAAAGATACAATAAAAAAGTGAGATACGGAAACCGAATCCGGAACGCCTGCACATCCGGGCCGTTTCCTTAACCGACAAGAGGTTGCATCTGAACTTCAGATACAACCTCTTGGTGAGCCTCTTGTCGGATTCGAACCAACGACCCCGAGATTACAAATCACGTGCTCTGGCCAACTGAGCTAAAGAGGCAAGGTGGGTAAGCTCTCTGCATCGCACCGCTACAACCAACTACCTTTGCTGCGATCAAGCCCTGGAGGATTCGAAGGGAGC
>CATXZX010000088.1 GCA_958404085.1 uncultured Prevotellaceae bacterium
CGGCCTGCTCCGCACCCAGACTTATTCATCGAGCATCATCGAATACGCCGGCCAGCCCCAGATAGAGGCCACCGGCCGGAAGCCGCGCCGTTACCGCTGATTATCCCGCCTCCGTTTTCCCCCACAAGCCCGAGCCTCCGGCCGACCCGCCCCCTTCCGGGAAGGTCTGCCGGAGGCTTTCTCTTTACCCCCTCCGCCGTTTTTATCCACCGCACTCTTCCCCTGCCTATTATAACTACTATATTTTTTTCTCTTTTCTTTCAGAGAGAAATACTATGTATATTATAATAGGCGGTGGATAGTGTGGATATTTTCCGCCCCTGGAATTTGGCCGTTAAGTTATCCCGTTGAGAGGAAAAGTAATCCGCTTTTTTTCCACATCCCGCAGGTATTTCGGATTAGCTCAGTATCAGTGGCCAGCGGCAGGCCCCGGCGTTCTTATCCACAGGCGGTGGAAAAAACAGGGTGTGGACGGAAAAAGTGCTTCGAAGGCCGGGAAAAAGCGTGCAGAAAGCCGGTGAAAAGCCGGGAAAAAGCGGTGTTTTGTCCACCGGGGCAGCGGGCGGCGAGGGGGGCCGCACTTGTCCCCTCCGCACCGGTCCTTTCACCGGGTTTTACAGGGCTTTTCCCCCGTTTTTCCACCCTCTTTTCAACCGGCCCGCGCCGCGCGGAAAAACAGACGGGCCGAAGCTGTTTTTCCAGCCTCGGCCCGTCTTGAAATAGTGGTTTGCAATTACGTCTTGCCGTTTAGCTTATTTCGATGGTGCGGCACTCTTTCGGTTTGGCTTCCGCCGTGATTTTGGGCAGCGTGACGGTAAGGATTCCGTTGTTCACATCGGCACGGATCTGGTCTTTGTCCACGTTGTCGGCCAGCGTGAAAGACTGTTCGAAACGGGTGTAGGAAAATTCCCTGTGCAGGTACTTTTGTCCCTTCTTGTCCTCGTTTTCCGTTTTCTTCTCCAGCTTGACGACCAGTTCGTCGCGGCGGTTCAGATGCACATTGAAATCGTTCTTGTCCGCACCCGGAGCGGCGACTTCGATTTGGTACTCCTGCTCGTTTTCGAGGATGTTTACCGACGGGGCTGTGGCATTCGCCTTTACCAACCAGTCGTTATTGAAAAAGTCGTTGAACACACTCGGAAACAACCCCTGTTCATTAAATCTTCTTATTGGTAACATAATACCTCCTGTTTTTAATTGGTTATACATCGTCGAACGGTTCGGCTTTTCGGGCTTCCGCGTTCACGATGTATAACTGCAAACGACATACCCGGGCCATCCGTGGCAGACCGTTTTCAGACTTGCAAGACATTCTTAACGCTTGGGGGATTTGTTTTAAACCGGTGCAAATGATTTTTAGTTTAAAAAGAAAAACGTGCCTGACATTCTGGCACGTTTTCTGTCTATATGGTTCGTATGAGGTCCGCCGGCAGGCTACGGCAGCAGGTGTACGGCAACGGGTTGTCCGTCGCGTACGGTGCGGTCGGCCAGCGTGCGGTTGTCCGCCGTCACGCGGATGCGTATTTTCCCGCCTTTGGTACGCGACACGGCTATGTCGAACCGGTTTTCGAAGGCGCAGATGCGGCGCAGGCGCATGGTGTTCCAGCCGGCGGGCAGGCGAGGCGTGAGCGTGAAGGAGCGGAAACCTGTGGGGCGGATGCCGAAGAGACCCTCCGTGACGATGCGTCCGTACAACCCGCTCTCGGCCGACAGGTGGCGCTGTCCGCCTTCGGGCCACGCCTCGATGGCGTAGGGAACGTGGTCGCCCAGCAGCCGACGGGCCGAGTAGCGGCGCAGGTAGTCGGTGGCCCGTTCCGTCTCGCCGGCCTGGTAGACGCCGCGCAGGGCGTAGAGGGTGGAGCGGTCCCAGAAGGTCTTGTCGCCCGCCTGGGTGAGCAGGCCGTTTTCGGTCCAGAGCCGGGGCGAGAACAGCGCCTCGATGGTGCCGCGGCTACGCTCCGTGATGCCGACGGTCAGGGGGATGCAGATCCATGCACGGAGTACGTCGTTGCCTTTGTAGTAGGCATACGTATCGAAGCCCTCCACCCGGCTTCCGAAGTAGCGTCCGATGTTTTTCCGCAGTCGAGCGGCCTGTTTTTCGTAGGTGGCGGGCAGGCTGCCCTTACCGCCCAGTTCACGCGCCAGGAAGGCCGCCGACTGCAAAGCGTCGTAGTAGAGGGACGACGTGCAGAGGTTGGCCTTTCCGGCGGGGAAGCGGCCTTCCAGCTCGTCGGAGTCGGAGGCCACCACCCCTTCGGGCGTGAGCTGGCGGCGGCAGTATTCCAGGCACCATTCGATGAGGGGCCACAGTTGCCGGGCCTCGTCCCTGTTGCCGCGGGCCAGGGCGTAGCGGGCGGCACCGTAGGCTATCATGGCGGCATCGCCGCGGTCGCCGGCCCCGTTCCAGATGTCTTTTCCCTCGGCTATGATGGAACTGGGGATGGGAGCCCAGCAGTCGTTCATGAAGCGGGCGAAGTGGCGGAAGGAGTTCAGGGCCGACTCGCATCCGTAGCGGTAGCCGGTAAAGGGAAAGTAGGGATTGATGTATTCGGCCTGGTCGTTGGCCCAGATGGCGGCGTAAAAGGCTTCTCCGCCCGGTCCGTGCATCGGTCCGCCGGCTGTTTCGTAGATGCTCTCGCAGGCCCGTATCTTAGAGAAGGCGAACATGGTGTTGAGGACGGAGTCGGGCGTTTCGAGAATCAGGTTGCCCGACAGTTCGGCCAGCATGTTCCGCCGCAGGGCCAGTTCCTCGCCGGAGCGGACGGACCGCAGCTCTTCGCCCTGCTTGTAGCCCTCGATGAAGGTGGAGAAGGTCAGCGTGTCGGCCGGGGCGAGGCGGAAGAAACCGGCCCTGTCCGACGCGATGCGCAGGGAGTAGCTGCCGTCCACGCCCCGTTGCGGGTCCGTGGAGTAGGAGATGAAGGTGTGCGGAAGCTCGACGGACAGAGCGCTTTGGCCGGTATTGACCAACCGGTACTGTTCGATGGCCACGGGCAGGTGGGTAGAGGGGAAGAAGCGGCGGCTGAGCCGGGCGCTGCGTCCGGAGCCCCAGTCCAGCAGGCTCTCTACGCCGAGTGTGCCGTCCAGCCGTACGGCGGTGACCTTTTCCTTTTTGACCGGCTGGCCGTTTACCCGTATCACGTCGAGGGGGTTCCAGTCGAAGCGCCTGGTCAGGCTGGCGTGCGTGTTGTTGGGGACGGTGCGCAGCAGCGGCCATACGACGCTCCTGTTAACGTGGAAACTGCCGTCCCCGTCTATGCGGTAACGGTATACCACGGAAATGCGTTTTCCGCTCATCTCGATGTGGTCGGCATGGGGAGAAGCCTGCGGAAGCCACTCGATGGCGCAAGTATCTGCCAGGGTCCACCGGTTCTGGGCCGGCGCCGCGGCGGCCGCGGCCAGCAGGATGTTCAACAGGATGGGATAGGTTTTCATTGCGTGTATGTGTTTGATAAAAATTAGGTGTACGTAAAAATGGGGAACGGGTCGGAAGAGGTTATTCTGCGAACAAATCATCCAGTACGACTTCGCTCTGTACATTTCCGCTGTACATGTTTTTCTTTACTCCGTAGGTCGTGACGAATGTCCGGTGCAGCGCTTTTCGGGTTTTTGTGGCGGAACGGAACATTTCGGTCCGTTCGCGCAGCCGTTCGTCGTAGGATTTGGTGATTTCGAACTCGCCTTGCGAAAATTTCATCTCGCACAGATTGATAGTCTGGTCCCGGCGATCTATCAGCAGGTCTATCTGGCCGCCATCGCCTTTCCATGCGCAAACATCGCTTTGTACGCCGTTTATGCCCAACTTTCGCTTGATTTGGCGGACGTGGTACAGACACAATTGTTCGAAGGAATACCCGCTCCAGGCCCTGCGCGAAGGAGAGTCTATCATGTTTTGCCAATGGTTCTCATCCTGTCCGCGATAACCTTTGACGTAACGCAGGTGGAACAGCGTGAAAAGGTCGGTCAACTGGTAGAGTGTGCCGCGTTCGCTCTTGCCGAACGCCGTATATTGACGGATAAAGTCGCAATCGCTCAGGTTTCGGAGCGCTTTTGTCAGGGCACCTCCGTCTTCGAACTTTGCGGCGGCCATTATTTCGGTCCGGGTCATTCCGGTCGCCTTGGCGGCCAAGGTTTCGATAATCTGCCGGTGCAATGTGGCTTCGTTGAACAGTGAACGGAACAGGAAGTCGTATTCTCGCGCCAACGGTGCGTTTTGTATGAAAAAGAGTTGGTCTACGTTTTGCGTGATGCTCAGGTTGCGTTCGAGCATCCGCAGGTAGAGCGGTGTACCGCCAAGAATCATGTAGCATTCAGCTATCTGGTAACGATTCCAGTCGATGCCGCGCGAAAGGAGGTATTGTTCAGTTTCGTGCAGCGTAAAAGGGGCGAGGTATATGCTGCGTGTGGTGCGGTTGTACAGTCCGCCTTTATCGGACAACATGTTCTCGCGCATCCATGTCGTCGCGCTGCCGCAGACAATCAGTTTCAACCGGTTGTTTGCGGCTCCCCACGAGTTCCAGAAATATTCGAATGCTTTTATAAAACGGCTTTTTTGCGTATCCATCCACGGGAGTTCATCGAGGAAAACGACGAGTGACCTGCTTCCTCCCGCCTGTTCCAGGTATTCGCGTAATTGGGCAAATGCCTCGAACCAGTCTTTTGCAAGTTTCCATTTATGTCCCGAATAGTATTCCAATTGGCGATTGAATGCGCCGAGTTGTTCCGTCCTGGTTCCTTGGTAAATTCCCGTAAAATAAAAACTGAATGCATCGTTGAAATACTGGCGTACCAAAAAAGTCTTGCCGATTCGGCGACGACCGTAGATCGCTATCAGTTCCGAAGATTCCGAATCGATACAGCGGCGTAGGATTTCCTGTTCGGCCTTTCTGCCTGTAATTGCATCTGCCATCTTGTATAAAGTAAGTTCGTTTAGGTTACAAAAATACGGAAAAACGCCGATTCTCGCTCGGTAACTCGAAAAATAAAGGGGTTACCGAGCGAGAATCGGCGTTTTTGGGCTGTTTTTGGTGGAAAAGCGTCACGGTTTGCTGTCGCTCATCGAGGGAGGCATTTCGCCCGTGCCCCATGTCTGGTTGGGCCGGGAGTCCATGGTCAGTTTCAGGGTGCCGCCCTTCTGAATGTCCCTGAGGGGCACGAAACAGCGCTGCAAGGGTTTTCCCCGGAAGGTGGCTTGCTGCACGTAGCAGACGGTCGGCGAATTGCCGTCGGCCGTGATGGTGAACGATTTTTTCGGATACGCGGGCATAGAAATAGCTCTTCACCGTGTTCCCCTCGTCGCTGTAGACTTCGGCATACTTGGGATAGCACTCCACAAACCCCTTAACGGCATGTTCCCGGGGGTCGTAGCTGACGGATGTGTCCACCACCTTCGCACTCTCTCCCTGCGGATGGCCTATGTCGAAGATAATGCGCGCCACGTCGGCCTTGGGATAGGTGTAGCGGTGGTAACCCACGCGTTCGGTGGCGGTGAGTTCGGCCCGGACGCCGTAGTCGGCCAGCGTTACCCGGTAGTAGCCGGGCGAGGCCGATTCTTCCGACTTCGAGAAGCGGGAACGGTAGCCGCCGTCCGGGTTCTGCTGTGTGCCGGGTACTGTCTTCAGCGGTCCGACGGTGGGGATGGTCACGATGCCGCCTATCTGAAACTCGTGGAGGTGGGCGAAGCTTTCGATCGAGGTGTGGCGGTCGTCGTATCCGTTGGGATACCAGGAGCCCAACTACCGTAGGCATTGGTCGTTGGGGCCAGTTTGGCCATACCGAACGGCAGGGCCGCCGGCGTATAGAAAAACCAACGGCAATGGGTGGCGCCCAGCTGGGTGTCGACCCAGTCGACGGGGAGTTTTCCGGTCGGTTGTCCCGCATAGGAACAGAACGGAAGGAACAGTCCTAAAAGTAAGATCTTTTTTTTCATAAGCGAATCGTTGAACCTGTCGGCGGGGTGCAATCGGGTACGTGCCCGGTTGCATCCGCTTTCTTGTTAAGGAGTTGTAAGTTTGTCTTTGTAACAAAAATACGGAAAAACGCTGATTCCCGGTACGGTTTGTATGGAAATAAGATAAAAAAAGCGGAATACCGGACGGCTTTCTTCAGTTTTTCTACAAAATTATTTCATACTTTTGCAACATCTTAGTGACAATACGGACGATGAAGAGGGAGAAAAAATGAAGCGCATCTTGAATACGGAAATAGGGAAGGCGGGCATCGCGCTCCTGGTCTGCCTGGTCGCGTTTTTTGTACACAACCAGGTTATTGTTCCCGACATCATGGAGTCGCGCAACCTGGTGGCGGCCCGCGAGATGGCCGACACCGGCCACTGGCTCATACCCACGATGAACGGCGAACTGCGGTTGGAGAAACCGCCGTTGCCCACATGGCTGGCGGCCGTGGCCGAGAGGGTGTCGCCCGACGACCTCGGGTTGCAGCGCGGCCTGGCCGGTATGGCCGCCCTGCTGCTGGTAGGCTATTTAGGACTGTTTGCCCGGCGTGTACTGCGCACCGACCCGCTTGTGCCCGTCCTGCTGTTCTGCACCTGCTACCAGGTCGTACTGATGGGGCGTACCGCTTCGTGGGACATCTACTGCCACGCCTTCATGATGGGCGGCATCTACCACCTGGCCCGGGCCTTTCGGGCACCGCCCCCGGCCTGGGGACACTGCCTGGCGGCGGGTGTCTGTACGGGACTGTCCGTCCTGAGTAAAGGCCCCGTGTCCCTCTACGCGCTTTTCCTTCCGTTTCTGGTCGCCTACGGTCTGGTCTACCGTCCCTCCCTCCGGGGCAAGGGGCGCACCTTGGTCCTGGCTGCTGCGGTGGCCGCTGTCGTGGGCCTGTGGTGGTATGTGTATGTATACCTGATGCAGGCGGACGCCTTGTCGGCCGTTGTCCAGAAGGAATCCGGCGCGTGGGCCAACCGCAACGTCCGTTCGTGGTGGTATTACTGGAAGTTTTTCTTAGAGACAGGCGTATGGTCGCTGCTGTTGCTGACCGCCCTTTTCCTGCCCGCCGCCGACGGCCGCCGGCGCAGGTCGCGCCGCTGGCTTTTCGCCGTG
>CATXZX010000089.1 GCA_958404085.1 uncultured Prevotellaceae bacterium
GGCGATACCGCTCGATGATGGCCGTCTCGAAGGACACGCCCTTGAGCCGGGGCATATGGAGCGTGACATCGCCGGAAGTCGTGGTGAGATTGCGGTCATAGTGGCCGCTGCGGTAGCCCTGACGGGCCTCGCTGCGCTCGTAGCGGGCCGCCTGCGTCTGGGACTCCGCCTCCTTTATTCGGTTTCCAATTTGCGCAAGTTATTGTACCTTATCTAAGGCGTCTCCTTTTTGTACTCCGCTCAAATCTTTTATACTATCTGCGCTGACATTTTCAAAATCAATAAAAAAACAATTCACGCTACTTCTCCCGGCGCAAGTATTCAAGAAAATATTATATCTGTTTTCCCTGCAATGCAAGCGCCTTATTGGTGATATCCTCCCTCGCCTCCATAAGCGGGAATTTTTTGCTGCAAGAGGATAGAAAAGAGGTATGCAGCAACACCTTGGGTTCTCGGGCGCTGACAAAAAAGTCCGAAGGAGTTTCCTCCCCCGGACTTTTCTCACGTCCTTGATGTGTGGACTATAGGGCTTTTGCTGAAAAACGAGTGAAGCAGGCTTGCGATTGCACCGCACGCCCCCACTTCAATACTATTTAGAGTTTAAGTGGTGGGTTCTTGACTTCTCGTTTTTTTACAAGCGCCATGACATCATCCTCGGAGGTCAGGTCGGCGCGTTCCGCTTCTCCGACCATCTCTTTTTGAAGAACCTGCATAGCGTAGACAGCTGAATTGACAATACGGACTGTGTTTCCTTCCACTATAAACGTAATACGGTCACCGCTTGCCACGCCGAGGACTTTCCGAATATCTTTCGGAATTGTGACTTGCCCTTTTGCCATAATTTTTGCGTTATCTACAAACGTATTTGCTAACATGATTTTACACTACCTTTCTTGGACATATAAAGTAGGGAATTTCCTACTCTTATTATATGCATAGGATGCAGATAAATCAAGAAAGAATGCTGGAATTAACGCGAACCTACATATCAAACGCGGGGCGACACCTTGCTGCCGTTTCTATCCCGAACCTCATCATGCTGGACAAAAGTGTCTCGATACAATGACCTGCCTATGGCCTTACAATCAGGGCACGCCCAACTTACCGTCGTGCCTACATCATCGAGGTCACGGTCGCCCAAATACTCGATTAAGGTGGAACCCGCACACAGGGCAAACCCCATCTTCATCTCCATTAGGACACAGAAAAGGGATACGTCGACCATAAGGGTCAGTAAAAAAGGTGACCACGCGCTGAATGACGGCCAATAAAACATCGACATCGGCGATTGCCATCCTCAGGGCGAGGCGGGCCACCTCCAACTTGAAATCTTCGGAAAAGATATTTCCTTGGATGGTCGCCGAGATAGCTGCAGGGTGCTTCATGTTCGCTACAGTGTCACGCCCCATCGAGATGAGCGTATTAAGCGCCATAACGAACACGGCGTGACCGGATTTTCTGTAAGCCGTAGCCAGTTCCTCATATGTCGCAGAGTCATTGTCCTGCTTGTTTGAATCAACAACGAATCCTCTGTGGCAGTATCCGTATTTATCCGACAGATAATCTCCGACCGAGTCCTCATCAATGCCTATGTCATCTGGCACATCCATCTCTGTAGGAAGACCCATAAACTCTCCGATTGCAGCGTCATGCCCATGAAAAACCTCATATGCATAGTCATGTCGTTCAGCGGTGCTCATGTTCGCATACCGTTTTTGGGATATGCCGAGAGCTTCCGCTGCTTTTTCGGCAGTCATTTCATCCAGGTTTTCATAAACATCGTCCATGTCGACGTCCCATATAATGTTCGATATTCTCATATTTTTCTCCTTTTTCAATAATTTTTTGATTGAGCGTCCAGCGTCTGCGAGAGACGCTGCTTGAGCTTTCTTTATGTTGGGAATACTTCGAAGCTATCCTTGGCGGCTTCAATGATACCGGCCGCAGCCCACTCTTTCAGGAACTTCTCGCAGTCCGATTTCTCGTAGGCCGGTCGGATGATACGAAGCACCGCTTCCTGCTCGTCCCTGGATAAGTGACGCACCGCTTCTACACAGTAGTCGCCGAACCATAAGGATACCGTGAGGTACGGCTTCGTGAGTTGGGTGCAGTGCTTGTTTACATCCGCATAGATGTTACAGTAGGAATCGTTCTGCTCCGTTTCGAAGAAGGTCCCGAACAGCCGGTCTACATCAGAAAGGTCTTCCAACATGACGTTCCACGACTGCTTTTCGGCATCGAACTGGAAGGCGTCGTTGTTATAGCGGTCAACGCAGAAATCAGAGTCGGTGATTTCCGCTCCCATGAGCTTCGGATAGTCAATTTTTGACAGCGCCTTTCCCTTCTCGTCCTCCAAACCTTCACTAAAGCGAAGAGAAGACGTGAGGAAGTTTACACGCTCCCCATCTTCAAACAGTACTTCTACCATGTGGAGGTGCGGCTTGGTTTTTAGGAGGGAAAGGATTCTGCCTGTCTGGTTCTTGCGTCTGTTATCAGAGGTGATGACCTGTACGGCATCGAACAGGTGAAGGTTAGTGCCGTTGCAATCCTTTACCTCATCCCACTTGAGCATGGTGCTGCTGTTCCTTTCTTTGCACATAGTCTTTGGTTGGAAGCCCAGTATACGACTGGGCTTCCTTCCCTCCTCCTTTTTTATATGATTTTTAAAAAGCTGAGGAAAAGCCGAAAAGCTTCTCCACATTGAAGTTCTTAACGATATATTTGTCAGGATTTGCGACAACTTCATCGTACTCCTCGCGGGGCTGAAAGCTGTCGATGAGGCTCTGTTTGCAGGCATCCATTTCCTCATATGGCTTTGTACCGTAATCGGCAGGCAGCCAGCCGCGCTGCATACCCACGAAGATATTCAGCCGGTCAATGAGAATCTTGGTAGACTCCTTGAACCTCAGCTTCACGCTTCCATTCTTGAAAAATGCCGCCGTGAAGTATGTAAATTCCGCTTTTCGGAGACTCCAATTACAGGCAAGGAACACGTCCATTGGGTTTCTGATATGGGTATCGCTGTCATCGAGCAAGTGAAGATTGCGCTCGATGTTCCTAATACAAGACGCTGCGTTATATTCGCTAAACCTGTCCCAGGAGAAGGTTTGGAAATGAACTGTTAGATTGGGAAACTTCAGTTTACGTCTGATATTTTCCCGGTCTTTGTACTTTCCTACATCCACCCATTTCGGAACGGGAAGATATTCGAAGGATATGCTGGCAAATTCATCGAATAGTGCAAGCAGCGAATCTCCCGTCTTTTCCTCCAGCTTTTTTCGGATATCTTCTATAAAACACCGCACCGTGAATTCGTTAAGGTCTTTTTCGGATAAGGCTTTTAATATCCCCATGTACTCCTTTTGGATGTATTCCGGCATGAGAGAGGTGTTCGCAATTTCATGCAAAAGCTCATTCCAATGCTGGTCACGAATCTTGCGCAGACAATCGGCCCAGATGACTGAGTCCCTCCAACAGGCATGGTCATTTGTGGTCAGTTCAATCTGGCCCCGAAGGAAAGGCTTTACTTCCTCATATGCGTCGATAAACAGGTCGCATATGCTCACCGCACGACGGAAATCCGCGATGCTGTTCCTGAGCAGATTATTATCCTTCCCGTGCAGAATCCCTCCGTCCTCGCTGCCGTCCTTTTCGTGGATGACCTTATTCAGCGTTAGCAATGGACTTGAGAGCCTTTTCTGGGCTTCTATGTCTGCATATATTATTGCCCACGCGGGACGCCTGCCCACCGCCTTATCGTACTGTTCCCTTTTGCTGCTCACATATGAAACAGAGGCGTTTATCTGCTTTAGGATAACTCGCAACGACGCATCCGCCGCAATTATATCTGCAGGAACAATAGCAAGAAACTGACCACCACGCGAGGACATTGACAGCATGGAGGATGCTTTTGCCACCCATCGTGCGAAGTCGGCGTAAGAGGGCGTTTTCTTTGTGAGTGCGAACATGATGAGCGAATATTCCTTAAAGGTTTGGAAATCGCAAAAATTATCGTATACAACACGATATCCTTTTTTTAGCATTTCAGACCTCAGGCTCTCCTCCTCTATAACATAATCGAGGTAATCTTCTCCTCTATATGCCGAATGATGAAGGGATACCTTTCTTTCATTTTTGTAGTCGCCGGCAAAACGACGAAGGCACGTATGCAGCACAAGCTCACTGGGGTCTGCACATATGGGATTTAGTACGTCTATCCCTTCCCTGCGCCAGTCCACCATGTGGAAAGCTTGCCCGCAGACGTAAGAGGTCAGAGCCTCAGGTTCAGAGATATGTCGCAGATTATCCTTTGGCGCCGCTGCTTTGATGTCCTCCCAGCATTGAGACTCAAACCATTTCTTGAACGCCATTTTTGCACCAGCGATGGTGGTGACGTTACGACGAATGCAATTACCACTCCTGTAATAATCGTCATTCTGAGTTCCGAAGCCACAAACCGAAAACGTGTCAGCAAGGGCGCAGTAGCTGGGTCGATTGCGAGTGATGCAACCGACATTAACGCCGTTTGCATAGATGTCCACCTCGGTGTCATGCAGGTCTTTCTTTATAGGGGCAACATAGGAAAAGGTGGTCTTGCTCATAATTTTCTTTTCTTCCTTTCTGTGTTTTTTATCTATGTGAACGCAAAAAAAGACACCGACTGCAGCAGCGTCTTTTTGTTGCGGTATATGGGTTGAATACGTCATGTATAATGACGCAATACAAAAACTGATATAGTTATAAATTGGCTGAAGAATAATTTATACACAAGTATTATATCATTCATCGCCACGAAAAACAACAGGACAAACTCAATGGACTTTACTTCATCTTGAAGAAAAGAAGCTGGCATCCAGTACGGACACCAGCTTCTCTTTTGTCTGTTTTTTTGTTTAGGTTAAGCAACTCTCCTTCTATCCCCCTCTCTTGCGGAGTGGGCTTGCGGCGGATTTAGTTGTCAGTCGCGAACAAAATAATCGCTACGGCGCGTTTCTGGCGAGATGGGCTCATCCCCTCGTACATAAACGGGGTACGTTCTCGTTCCGCTCTTTGCGCTGGGGGCAGGGATGATGACCTGTTCCTTGTCGAGGATGGCAACGTCCGCATCGGAGTCATCCATTTCGATGTAAATTACCTCGCGCTTGAAGGTGTCTGCAATGCACGAAGTAGAAATACATATGGAGCCATCGTCCCAAATAGACTCATATCGTGCCTGAACGAGGTTGCCTTTGTTTGCTGTATTATTCATGTATCGTACCTTTCACATTTCAAAATCGTAGTCTCGTATGGTGTAATTTGTGCCGTGGTCCTTATTGAACTGCTCAACCACCGGGTCAGGGATGTAGCAGTCTCCCTGTGGGGAGAACTTTCCACTCCTGATGAGATTCTCAAGTGTCGTCGCTGACCGTTTTTCATCCTCGCCAAAGATGGCAGCTTCTTCTTCGGCAGTAATTCTGACCATCACGCCGAGACGAAGCCACAAGCTACGCTTAGGCGGCTCATTGTCGCCCACGAAATTGAATTTCGGATTCTTGCATCGCTGCTCACAAATGTCATTGGGAATAGCGATTTCATTTGGCAATTCAACGCCGTCGTCATCCTCCGGGTCAATATCCCACTGAATGTTGACCGCCTTTCTCTGCGGGTATTCCACTTCGCGCCACTCTTCTTCGCACGCCCAAATTTCCGAACCGAAACCACGGTCAAATTCCCATTCGTCAAATAGCTCTGAGGTGGGGGTGGAAATGCGGTCGCTGTCTTCGGGGTCATCATACTGAAACTCTGTCAACTCACGCATCAAGTCCTGTAAGGAATAACCGTGGTCAAGCATCCATTGAAGTTGGTACTTCTGGTAATCGGTCATATTTTGTTATCTCCTTTCACCAAGTCCGGCGCAGACCCGCCGCAGCAGTCACCGCGATGCCAATCGAACCGAATTCAGAGCAGTCCGGCATATCCTTGTTCACAACATACACAAGTTGTTGCCCGCTCTTGATATCATTCCTGTCGTCTTCCCACTCTTCGGGATGGTCGCTGACGTAAAGATAGTTTTCCAACTCTCCAAAGGTGGTGAAGCAATGAACGACGTGATATACGAGCGCATCGTACTTTTCTTCAAATGCACGCACCCGCGCAAGCTGCTCCGCGTCAAGCCAAAAGCAAGCTCCGAGAGGCGGCGCGCTCTCCGAAACGAGGTCTTCTTTTTCAAACTGCATACAGGTGGGCAGATAGATGCCCCACATTTTCATGCGCGTAAGCGCTTCGCATTTTTTTTGTTCTCTGCTGATGTTCATATACATATCTCCTTTTTATTTTTATATTTGCAGGTATTTTCCAATGTCCACGTCAATGAGATGCCCCAACGCACGCGCAGCTGCTTCGAAAGAGCTGTACTCTGCAGAGGTATCGTACTCGGTTGCGGATGTCTCAAACACTGCTTCTGCCAGTATCCCATTGAATTCATCGCTGTAAAGGTCGTCCTCATCCCAGCCATACATGGAAACCAGGCTCTCTCGTTCATTTTCATCGACATCTTCATTGAGATAAACGAATCCGTGAGCCACGCGGAACAGGTCGCAGCCGTACTGATTTACCTGCGCCAGCTCGAAAACGTTATCGCCCTTCTCGGGGGCTTCTCTGCGGAACTGAGCGCAGTCTGGGTCTGTACAGACCCAGCTCTTCCTTTCCTCCATCGGCAAGACCACCAGTTTTCCATTCAAGCAAACGAACATTTCAGGTGTGTCGAATTTTTCTTTGAACTGCTCAATAAGTTCAGGCGAAAGCGAGGATAAATCCTCTCCTTCGACCCCAGCAATCAGAAAGGTTCCGGCAATGATATCATAAATCTTGCCGTTTTCATCCCGCAACGCTCGATTAGGGGGGCTTCCCTTAAGCTTTGCTTCGTCATCACAGACAATAACCACTGGCTCTTCGTAGGGGAAGACGGTTTGAATATATCCGTCCACTTCCTTCTGCAATGACGAAAGGCCACAAGAGATTTCCTTCGTGTAAGGTCGCTTCTCAGGCTCGACAACGAGCACGAAAATCTTCTTA
>CATXZX010000090.1 GCA_958404085.1 uncultured Prevotellaceae bacterium
AATCTCATCAAACTGGTATCGAGGGCATGGACCGACGGATTCTACATGCGCCCGCCTCGGTCACGCCCAGGTGGAGCGGAAAACTCATGCCCTCGCGCTCCATGACATCGGCCAGCAGGCGCACGCTGCGCACCATGACCACCGTATTGCTGGCCTTGATGGACACGACGACGTCCGTAAACCGGCGACGCACACAGACGCGCAAAAACTCCATGCAACTCTCCACGATGCCCTCGGGCGTATCGCCGTAGCGGCTCATGATGCGGTCGGAAAGCGAACCGTGGTTCACGCCGATGCGCAGGGCCGTACGGTGTTCGCGGCAAATATCGAGCAGCTGCACGAAACGGTCCTCCAGCCGTTGCAGTTCGGCGGCATATTCCTCGTCCGTATACTCCAGATGGCGGAACGTGCGGCCCGGATCTACGTAGTTGCCCGGATTGATGCGCACCTTCTCCACCACGGCGGCGGCCTTGTCGGCCACGGCGGGATTGAAGTGTATGTCGGCCACCAGCGGAACACGTATGCCCCCGGCGTCGAGGCGGGCACGTATCTCGGCCAACGCATCGGCCTCACGCGAGCCCTGCGCCGTGAGCCGCACATATTCGGCTCCGGCCTCTGCCAGCGAACGGCACTGCGTCACCGAGGCTTCCACATCGGCCGTAGGTGTCGTGGTCATGCTCTGCACACGCAGCGGGTGGCCGGCCCCGAGGGGTGTCTTGCCCACGTGTACCTCCGAGGAGGCACGGCGGCGATAGTTGAACAAATCTACCATCTTCTTATTCTCTTATTTTATTACAACACGGGCGAACCGCCCTTCGTCAGTTCGTCTTGAAAGCATATTTCACCTCGGCCAGGTCGGCGTTGGCCTTCACAATCTTCGATTTCAGCCCTTCTTTGTAGGCCTTCAGGCGACCGGCCAGCGCTTCGTCGGACAAGGCGAGCATCTCGGCCGCCAGGATGGCCGCGTTGAGCGCACCGTTCACACCCACCGTGGCCACCGGAATGCCCGGAGGCATCTGGATGATGGAGAGCATGGCGTCGAGGCCGTCGAGCATTCCCTTGATGGGTACTCCGATGACGGGCAACGTGGTGCCGGCGGCTATCACGCCGGGCAGTGCGGCTGCCATGCCCGCTGCGGCTATGATGACGCGCAGGCCGCGCTCCTCGGCACCGGCCGCAAAGCGTTCTACCTCGGCCGGCGTGCGGTGTGCCGACAGGGCATTCATCTCAAACGGAATCTCGAGCTGATCGAGAAACTGGGCGGCCTTCTCCATGACGGGCAGGTCGGACGTGCTGCCCATGATAATACTTACGATTGGTTTCATCTTGTAACTATTCTTTTCTTTATGGATAAAACAGCGCGGCCCTCCGCCGCGCGGGGCAAAAGTACGAACTATTTTCGAAACACCTGCACGATTGTACCGAATAATACGTACCTTTGCAGGCAGTTACTCAGACAAATACACGAACTGCCATGTACGAAAAGACACCGCGAAGAAAAAACCGCCGACACTCGACTCGTCAAAACGTTCCGACTGAAATAACCGCCGCGGCCGCGTGCCGCGTTTTTAGACATAATCGCTGTTTTTTAGCCTGATAGGCATAAATATTGCCACAGAATCGGAAGTTGAAAATCAAATAAGTCATATCTTTGTACCGTCAACTCTCTGACCGCGCTTTCCGAAGAGTGCAGGCGCGGCCGGACATGTGGAACGGTACATTTTTTATTCATTTAAATCACACCATTATGAAGAAAGGAATCAAACTCCTGCTCGGGCTGGTTGTCGTGGCAGCATTGCTTGCCCTCACATACCGGCTCGTGAACAAAGCTCCGTCGGCCAAACTGGCGGCAAACGAGCAAGTCCTTGAGGTGATGACAGACGGCGGATGCCTTTTCTGCCATTCAGCCAATGCCGACTTGCCCTTTTATGCGGATTTCCCCATTGCCAAGAACTTCATCGGCAACCATGTAAGAGACGGTTACGCCGCCTTCGACATGCAACCCTTCATGGAAGCCCTGCAAAGCGGCACCGCACCCAACGAGGTAGACCTGGCCAAAGTAGAACAGAGCGTCATCGAAGGAACGATGCCCCTCATGTCCTATTACCTTGCCCACTGGGGTTCCTCCATCACCGAGGAAAAACGCAACATGATGCTGGCTGCCTTCAAGGAGATACGCGCCGCGTTCTATCCGAACAGCCTGGCCGCTCCCGAATTTGCCAACGAAACCGTCCGCCCCATTCCGGACAGCGTCCCGCACAATGCCGACAAGGCACTGCTCGGCGAGGCCCTCTACCACGACACGCGCCTCTCGGCTGACGGCACCGTATCCTGTGCCACGTGCCACGGCATCGAGACGGCCGGCGTAGACAACAAACGCTATTCGGAAGGCATCGACGGACAACTGGGCGGCGTAAACGCACCGACCTCCTACAATGCCTGCTTCAACTTCGTACAGTTCTGGGACGGACGTGCCGCCACACTGGCCGACCAGGCTGCCGGTCCTCCCCTCAACCCCGTGGAGATGGGCTGCAAATCGTTCGACGAAATCGTAGAACGGCTTTCGCAGGACAAAGAATTTGTCACCCGTTTCAACCAAATCTATCCCGAAGGCCTGAGTCAGGCCACCATTACCGACGCCATAGCCGAATACGAAAAAACGCTCATCACGCCCAATTCGGCCTTCGACCGTTACCTGAAGGGGGACCAGAACGCACTGACGGCCGAACAGGTCGAAGGATTCAAACTTTTCAAGGACTATCGTTGCGCCACGTGCCACGCCGGTGAAAACATGGGCGGACTTTCTTACGAACTCATGGGACAACGAGCCAACTACTTCGAAGACCGAGAACTCACCCAGAAGTCCGGCCTGACAGACGGCGACAACGGCCGTTGGGCACAGACCAAAGTGGAACGCGACCGCTACCGCTTCAAGACACCTACGCTACGCAACGTGGCCCTGACGTGGCCCTACTACCACGACGGCAGTGTCGAGACACTCGACAAGGCCATTGCCATGATGGCCAAGTATCAGGTAGGCCGCGAAATGACGCCGGAAGAAGTGAAAAAGGTAGAGGCTTTCTTGCAGGCTCTCACAGGCGAATTTCAAGGCAAACAGCTGACAAACACAAACAAAAAGTAATCGGTCCGGATAAAATTCCTAAACTTTTTGCCGCACGGCCTACGTTCTGACACCGTACCGGTGCGGCAAGAGGATACACAAGGCCCTTATTCCTACTAACGCACGATCCCCACCGTCCGACAGACTTGCCGGACGGTGGGGATCGTGCGTTACAACGACCGAAAGGCCGGCCTCGCGTGTTACCGGACCGCCTTCAGCAGGGCATCGGCCCAGTATTTGCCCAATACGTCGGCCCCCCGACGGTTGGGGTGCAGGTAGAACGTACCGGCGTTGCCCGACTCGGGTGTCAGGTACTCCAGGCAATGGTCGCGGAATACGTTCCACACCTCGGTGGAGCCCGTCAGCACACGGCCGGGGCAGGCCTCGGCGTAGTGGGCCGCCAGTTTCTCTATCATCGGGTAGTAGCTTTCCAGGCGTTTCTGGCCCGAAAGCAGGAAGCGGGCGTTGTTGTAACAGGTGGGGCTGTACCACAGGGGATACTGGATGACCACCTTGCTGCGCGGGTAGCGGGCCAGCAGTTCGTCGATGATGACCTTCATGTTGGTATAGTACTGTACGGGATGGACGGGAGCGCCGAAGGTGGTCGTCTCGGCACTGTCGTTCGTACCCAGCGATATGGAGAACACCAGGCGGGTCTTCTTGCGCAGGGCCGGACCGGCTGCGGCATCGCACACACGTCGGAAGAGTTCGCCCGCGGCGGGCAAAAAGTTTAGGGTCGTCATGCCGCTCACGCCGCAGTTGCTCATGGCCACGCTGTCGGAGCCGAGTCGGAGGGCCAGGTAGTGGCAGGCACGGGCCGGCGGAGCCTCGCTCTTGGGATTTTGCAGGAGGGCGCCTTGCGTAATGCTGTTGCCGATGAACACGACGTGGACGTCCTGGGCGTACAGCGCGGCGACGGCGCACAACAGGAACAGGGTCGAAATAACTTTTTTCATAGTGTCTATGTGCTTTATAAGATGAATCGATGCCGCGAAGTTACACAAAGTTCCGGACAAGCAGGCCCGTATTTTCCACGAAGTCCGCGCTATTTCGTTTTTATTCGGAGGTAAGGCGGTTTTCAGCCGTCCGGAATTAGGCCAGCTCGCCGATTGTCCTTATTTTTGCACCTGCCGGAAAGCCTCGGCCTGCTTCTCCGGAAAAAGACAAAACCGATCGTATCACCGTAAACCGACTACAAAGACATGTGTAAAAAACTTTTAGGGACCATCGTCTGCCTGATGGTCCTTGCCGGCACAGCCTGTGCCCGGGATGCCGTCTACCGGCTCGAAAACAAGTACATGACACGCAACCTCGAAGTACGCGACGGCATACTCCGCACGCAGTCCGTCGTCAACAAACTGGCCCATAAGACCCTCCGGCCCACGGCCTGCGAGGAGTTCGCCCTCCGCCTGTCGGACGGTACGGACAAGCCGGGTACCGCACGCCGCCTGACCACCGCCGACTTCACCGTGGGCTCGGCCGAGCGCTACCGCCTGGCCGACGGCCGCAAGGGCAACGGCTACCGCTTCGAGCTGAGCAACCGGAGCGAGGGCATCGACCTGACCATCTGCTACGAACTGGCGCGCGACGAAGCCTTTGCCCGCAAATACATGCGCATCCGGAGCCGCCGCGACGTGGTGCTGGAACGCATCGACGTAGAATCGGTGACGGTGCCCGACGCTCTCCAGAACTACCGCCTGCGCGAGATTACGGCAAACTCCTACGGCCACTGGAGACCCGGACTCGGCCAGCCGCTCTACACGACGGAGTCGGCCACCTTCTGGGGCACGGAGTTTCCGGCCGCCACCAACCAGGTGGAGAACGGCCGCCTGTGCTGCGGCTACCTGCGCGGTTTCGTGCTGAAGGGCGGCGACGAATATGCCACGTACAAGAGCGTGGTGGGAGTGGCCGACGACGCGGCCTTCACGGACGATGCCTTCTATGCCTACATCGACCGCATCCGGCGCAAACCGCTCCGCCTGCAGATTCAGTACAACAGCTGGTTCGACTTCGGCCAGGGCGTATCGGCCGAAAAGTTCACCCGCAACGTACGCACCATCCACAACGAACTGGTGACGAAGCGCGGCTGCCAGCCGCTGAACGCCTACGTGATAGACGACGGGTGGCAGGACGCCAATCCCAAGACGGCCGACTGGCGCGACAAGGTGTGGACCGTCAACAAAAAGTTCGCGCCCGACTTTTCGGCCTGCTTCGGGGCGGTGGGCGATGCCCGCTCGCGGCTCGGCCTGTGGCTCAGTCCGGCCTCCATCCTGGGCAGCTGGCGCATGGTACCCCGCATGCGGGAGTACGGCTTCGAGGCGCTGGACTACGGCATGTCCATGACGGGAGCCACCTACATGCAGAAACTGGAGGACCGCATCATCGAACTGGCCCGCATGGGCGTGTCTTACTTTAAGTTCGACGGCCTCTTCGGCCACCTCATCATACGCGACTTCGAACTCAACGGACGCGGTACGCCGGCCATGCCCCAGCTGGAGACGGAGGGGTTTTCGTCGAACGACAAGCGCCTGAACGATTCCAAGTACGACGAACTGCAACTCTACTACCTGACGGCCGGAACCGAACGCCTCATACAACTCTTCAACCACCTGAACGAGGTGAACCCGGACATCTTCACGGCCATCACCAACGGTGCCTACCTCAGCCCGTGGTGGATGCAGTACGTGGACATCGTATGGCTCATAAACGCCGACGACGCAGCGGCCGGAAACAACCGTACGGGCGAACTGGTATACCGCGACGACATCTACCACCAGATATGGGCACAGGAAAATACCAAATTCCCCATGTGTTCGGTATTCAACCACGAACCCAAAAAGACATCGGGCAAGGAAGACCCCGACGTGTTCCGCAACTACCTCTACATGAACCTGAGCCGCGGCACCTGCTTCATCGAACTTTACCTGAAGACAGAGCAGCTGACACAGACCGACTGGGACATCATGGCCAAAGGCCTGAAGTGGGCCCGCGACAGGTTTCCCGCATTCGGCCGCGTACGGATGCACGGCGGACAGCCGGGCAAGGGCGAGGCATACGGATACAGCGGATGGAACAACCGGATGGGCTACATCTCCGTCCATAACCCCTCGGACCATACGCAGCGATACGAAGTGTGTATGGACCGCCGCATGGGGCTTGTGCCGGACAGCCGTGCCCGCTACCGGGTGTCTTCGCCCGTGGGCGACGTGTCGGGACGCCTGGCACCGCAATACCGCTACGGCGACAGACTGTCCGTCGAACTGCAACCGGGCGAAATCCTGATACTCGACTTTACCCGGACCAAGTGAACCGGGCTTTCCTGAAAAGGACAAAGAGTCTGTGTCACAATAGAACTGCACCCCAAAAGTTTCGTACATAACTTTTGGGGTGCAGTTCTATTAGGATACAATCCTTCTTTATCCGGATATAGGGCTCATCGGAAGTAGCGGCCGATGACCGGCAAGTCGCGGAGCGGCAGGTCGTAGTGTACCATGTGGGCCACGAACGCACCGATAATCGCCGTGTTGGCTGCCAGGCGTGCGGCTAAAGGCCATTCGTCGGGTACCAGCAGCATGGCGCCATAGAGGATAGCCGTTACGCCGACATAGGCCAGCATGCTCTTCATCGGATAGCGTATGGGGTAGTAGTGTTGTCCGGCCACGTAGGACAGAATCATGGCCGTTCCGTATCCCGCCACGCCGGCCCAGGCACACGCCATGTAGCCGTAATGCGGAATGAAAAGCACGTTGACAAGCAACAGGACGCCGCACCCGATGCCCGAGAACCAGGCACCCCAGATGGTGCGGTCGGTGAGCTTGTACCAGAACGAGAGGTTGAAATAGATGCCCATCATGATTTCGGCCACCATGACGATGGGCACTACGCGCAGCCCCTCCCAATAGTCGGGCGCAATGAGGTAGC
>CATXZX010000091.1 GCA_958404085.1 uncultured Prevotellaceae bacterium
GTATGGGTATAGCCGGCTCGATTGTCGATCCCAACTTCTTCCAGGAATACCTGGGCATGCGTAACGAATCGGTAGACCTGACCGAAATCATCCGCCGCATGACCGAAGGCATCTACGACCACGAAGAATACGAAAAGGCTATGGCCTGGACCGAAAAATACTGCAAGGTCAACGAAGGCGACGACTTCAAAAACCGTCCCGAAAAGCGCAAGACACGCGAACAGAAAGATACCGACTGGGAATTTGTAGTCAAGATGACCATTATCATGCGCGACCTGATGATAGGGAACCCGAAACTCAAGGAAATGGGTTTCAAGGAAGAAGCGCTCGGTCACAATGCCATCGCCGCCGGATTCCAGGGACAGCGCCAGTGGACGGACTTCTATCCAAACGGCGACTACACGGAATCGCTCATGAACACGACGTTCGACTGGAACGGCATCCGCGAGGCATTTGTTCTGGCCACTGAAAACGACGCATGCAACGGTGTGGCCATGCTCTTCGGCCACCTGCTGAGCAACCGCGGCCAATTGTTCTCCGACATACGTACTTACTGGAGCCCCGAAGCCGTCAAACGTGTCACGGGCAAGGAACTGACCGGACGCGCAGCGGGCGGTATCATCCACCTCATCAACTCGGGTGCCACCACACTGGACGGCACGGGCCAGGCTTGCGACGCAGCTGGAAATCCCTGCATGAAAGAACCGTGGAACATGACGCAGGAAGACGTGGAAAACTGCCTGAAGGCTACCACCTGGTATCCTGCCGACCGTGATTACTTCCGTGGCGGCGGTTTCTCGTCCAACTTCCTCACCAAAGGCGGTATGCCCGTCACCATGATGCGCCTGAATTTGGTAAAAGGTCTCGGCCCGGTACTCCAGTTGGCCGAGGGATGGACAGTAGACATCGACCCCGAAATCCACGACAAGCTCAACATGCGTACCGACCCCACATGGCCTACGACTTGGTTCGTACCGCGTCTGTGCGACAAACCGGCGTTTAAAGACGTTTACTCCGTCATGAACAACTGGGGGGCCAACCACGGCGCCATCAGCTACGGCCACATCGGAAAAGACCTCATCACACTGGCTTCCATGCTGCGTATCCCCGTATGTATGCACAACATCGACGACGACGACCTGTTCCGTCCGGCGGCATGGAATGCTTTCGGCATGGACAAGGAAGGTGCGGACTATCGCGCATGTACGACGTACGGACCTATTTATAAATAAACAAAACCACAAGCGACCCGCCGTCTTTGCGCGTGCGGGTCGCTGCTTTTCACCCCAACAAACTATTCTCTCATGATCAACCGTTTCATACTAAACGAAGTATCCTACTTCGGACCCGGAGCGCGCGAGGTGCTTCCGAAAGAAATCCAACGTCTGGGCCTTCACAAAGCCTTCGTAGCAACCGACAAGGACCTGATTAAATTCGGTGTGGCCGAAAAAGTACTCAGCGTACTCGACCGAGCCGGCATCCCCTACGAAATATTCAGCGAAATCAAGCCGAACCCGACAGTCAGCAACGTAAAAGCCGGTGTGGCAGCGTTTGCTGCTTCCGGTGCCGACTTTATATTGGCAATCGGCGGCGGCTCGTCCATTGACACGGCCAAAGCTGTCGGAATCATTACGAACAATCCGTCGTTCAGCGACGTTGTTTCGCTGGAAGGCGTAGCCGACACTAAAAACAAGGCCGTTCCCATCATTGCCCTGCCTACCACAGCCGGAACAGCAGCCGAAGTAACCATCAACTACGTCATCACAGACGAAAAGAACGAGAAGAAAATGGTTTGCGTCGACCCGAACGACATTCCGGCCATCGCCATCGTCGATGCTGAACTGATGTACACACTGCCTAAAAGCCTGACAGCCGCTACCGGACTCGACGCGTTGACCCATGCCATCGAGGGCCTGATAACGAAAGGTGCCTGGGAAATGAGCGACATGTTCGAAATTAAAGCAATCGAGATGATTACGCGTTACCTGGAGACGGCGGTTTTCGAACCGACCAACGCCGAAGCACGCAACGGCATGGCTGTAGCGCAATACATCGCCGGTATGGCATTTTCGAACGTAGGTCTGGGCGTTGTACACGGCATGGCACACCCACTGGGAGCCATCTTCGACATTCCCCACGGCGTAGCCAATGCGCTACTGCTGCCCATCGTCATGGAATTCAACGCTTCGGCTGCGCTCGACAAGTATGTCCAGATAGCCAAAGCCATGAACGTTTACACATCCGACATGAGCCGCGAAAAAGCTGCTGAGGCCGCCGTGAAAGCCGTAAAGGACCTTTCGGTAAAGGTAGGCATTCCGCAACATCTGTCGGAACTCGGC
This sequence comes from uncultured Prevotellaceae bacterium, assembly GCA_958404085.1. Lineage (GTDB taxonomy): Bacteria > Bacteroidota > Bacteroidia > Bacteroidales > Bacteroidaceae > Alloprevotella. The sequence continues at coordinate 2,340 of CATXZX010000091.1, forward strand.
ATCAAGGAAAGCGACCTCGAAAAACTGGCTGCCGCAGCATTTGCTGATGTCTGCACGCCCGGTAATCCGAAAGAAGTGACCAAAGAAATTATTCTCGAACTCTATAAAAAAGCATTATGATAACCAACGAACAAATTGAAACATATCTAACACAGGCTCACCGTTACGGCGATGCCAAACTCATGCTTTGCAGCAGTGGAAACCTGTCGTGGAGAATCGGCGACGAAGCCCTCATATCGGGAACAGGCTCGTGGGTTCCCAACTTGCAACGCGAGAAAGTAGCTATCTGCGACATAGCCAGCGGCCAGTCGCTCAACGGCGTGAAACCTTCGATGGAGAGTACGTTCCATTTAGGCGTATTGCGCGAACGCCCGGATGTAAACGTCGTGCTCCACTTTCAATCGGAATATGCCACAGCTGTGGCCTGCATGAAAAACAAGCCGACCAACTTCAACGTAACGGCCGAAATTCCTTGCCACGTAGGTTCGGAAATTCCCGTCGTGCCTTATTACCGGCCCGGTTCGCCCGAACTGGCTAAAGCTGTCGTGGCTGCCATGCGCGAACACAACTCCATCCTGCTCACAAACCACGGACAAGTGGTCTGCGGAAAGGACTTCGATCAGGTCTACGAACGCGCCACATTCTTCGAAATGGCTTGCCGCATCATCGTAGAATCGGGTGGCGACTACACGACACTGACTCCACAGGAAATAGAAGACCTCGAAGTCTACGTATTAGGTAAGAAAACTGGAGTATGAAAGACACCTTTTTAGCTGTAGACTTCGGTGCCGGAAGCGGAAGAGTAATGGCGGGTTTTCTGGAAAAGGGGAAAATTGTCCTGGATGAGGTCTATCGTTTCCCAAACCGCCAGATAAAACTTGGGAAACTCCTTTGCTGGGATTTTCCCGCCTTGTTTCAGGAAATGAAAAACGGCATTGCCGAAGCGGCGCGCCGAAGCTACCGCGTACGGAGTATCGGCATAGACACTTGGGGAGTAGACTTCGGACTGATCGACCGCGAAGGTAATTTGCTCGGCAATCCCGTCTGTTACCGCGACGAGCGTACAACGGGCCAACCCGAGGCTTTCGCCGCCACCGTCGCCCCCGCCGCCCACTACGCCGAGACCGGCATTCAGGTCATGCCCATCAATACGCTTTACCAGTTGCTGAGCATGAAAGAATCCCAAGACGTCCGTCTGGACTGTGCCGAACACCTGCTCTTCATGCCCGACCTGTTCAGCTACTACCTGACCGGCAAAGTTTCCAACGAATACACCATAGCCTCCACATCGGAACTTCTCGATGCAGCCGGACGCAAGTGGTCGGAAGAAACCATCCGGCAGGCCGGCATTCCGCGTCGGCTGTTCAGTGAACTGACACGCCCGGGAACCATCCTCGGCACGGTGCGTGCCGACATTGCTACCGAACTGGGCATACCTGACGACGTGCAGGTTGTGGCTGTAGGCTCACACGACACGGCCAGCGCCGTATTCGCCGCTCCCGCCGGCCAGACAGGCAACGCCTTCCTGAGTTCGGGCACGTGGTCGCTGCTGGGCAGCATGACCGACGAGCCCAATTGTAGCGAAGAAGCCCGTGCCGCCGGCTTTTCGAACGAGGGCGGCATGGACGGCAAGATTTGTTTTCTGCAAAACATTACAGGACTGTGGATCGTGCAGCGTCTGATGGCCGAATGGAAAGCAGCCGGAAAGCCTGTCGGCTACGACGAAGTGAACGAGGCCGCCGAAACATCGTCCATACGCAGCATCATCCGTGTCGATGCCCCTGACTTCCAGAATCCCAAGAGCATGGAACAGGCCATACGCACCTATTGTAACGAAACAGGACAAACCTGTCCCCAAACCCAAGGCGACTTCATGCGCTGCGTATGCGAATCGCTGGCTGCCCGCTACAAGGAAGGCATCGACGGCCTGAACCGCCTTCTTCCCGCTCCCGTCCAAAAATTGAACATCATCGGCGGAGGTTGTCAGAACAAGCTGTTGAACCGACTGACAGCCAAGGCACTAGGTATTCCGGTGCTGGCCGGACCGGTAGAGGCCACGGCCATCGGAAACATTGCCCTGCAACTTATCGCTACGGGTACAGCCAGCCGCCAAGAGCTGGACGAGATCATCATCCGGAGTTCTGAACCGCAGACTTATCTGCCCTAATAAAACATATTTCACCGTATGAACAAACCCAAACAATCCATACTCTCCAAAGACGGAGTGAGCTACGTCATTCCGTTCATACTGGTCACATCGTGTTTCGCCTTGTGGGGATTTGCCAACGACATCACCAATCCGATGGTCAAAGCCTTTTCCAAAATCTTCCGCATGAGCGTAACCGACGGCGCGCTGGTTCAGGTTGCCTTCTACGGCGGCTATTTTGCCATGGCTTTCCCCGCGGCCATGTTTATCCGCAAGTATTCGTACAAGGCCGGCATTCTGCTCGGGCTCGGGCTATACGCTACGGGGGCTTTCCTGTTCTATCCGTCCATGCTGACGGGCAGTTACTACCCGTTCCTAGCGGCTTACTTCATCCTGACCTGCGGACTCTCGTTCCTCGAGACCAGTTCGAATCCCTACATTCTGTCCATGGGCTCCGAAGAAACCGCTACACGCCGGCTCAACCTGGCCCAATCTTTCAACCCTATGGGCTCACTGTTGGGCATGTGGGTAGCCATGAACTTCATCCAAGCCAAGCTGAGTCCCATGACAACAGCCGAACGCGCCACGCTCTCGGACGAAGATTTCGCCGCCGTACGCGATGCCGACCTCTCGGTTCTCATCGGGCCCTACCTGATTATCGGTCTCGTCATTCTCCTCATGCTGGTGCTGATCCGCATAACCCGCATGCCGCGTAACGGCGACCAGAACCACAGCATCGACTTCATAGCCACGCTGAAGCGCATCTTTGCCATTCCCCGCTACCGCGAAGGAGTCATCGCCCAGTTCTTTTACGTCGGTGTGCAGATTATGTGCTGGACATTCATCATCCAATACGGAACGCGCATCTTCATGGCCGAAGGCATGAGCGAACAGGCGGCCGAAATACGTTCGCAGGAGTTCAACATCATGGCTATGGTTATTTTCTGCATCAGCCGCTTCATCTGTACGTTCATCCTGCGCTACATCAATCCCGGCAAGTTGTTGGCATTGCTGGCCATTACCGGCGGAATCTTCACCTTAGGCGTTATCTGTTTCCAAAATGTCAAGGGCATATACTGCCTCGTGGCTGTATCGGCCTGTATGTCGCTCATGTTCCCCACCATCTACGGTATTGCTCTCAAAGGCATGGGCGATGATGCCAAATTCGGTGCGGCCGGTCTCATCATGGCTATTTTGGGCGGCAGCGTACTGCCCCCGCTCCAAGCGTCTATCATAGACTGCCATACCCTGATGGGCATGCCGGCGGTGAACCTCTCGTTCATCCTTCCGCTCATCTGCTTCGTAGTTATCTGCATCTACGGTTTCAGGAGTATCAAGGCATAAGCCGTACAAACCTCCGCGGTATTTAAACAAGCAGGAGATAAGCACCAATCCCGAGTGTTTATCTCCTGCTTTCATTTTACCGGCACTGTCGGAGAGAACCGGCGGATGTTTTTCTCTATTTGCGGGAACTAATCTTTATACATAGACCAGTCCGGTGCAGGCATGGCCTTTTGCTCTACGTTCTGAATATCCCAAAGCATTTGCCGGTCCATCGGTTTCAGCACACCGGTATCTTCCAGATTCTGCATATAGGCCTTGAACTCGTCGCGCGTGTCCCTATCCATCAGATAATAGAAATTGCTATAATCGTTATAGTAGAGGGCCACCAAGCGGAAGAACCCGTATTGCTCGAAATAAGGATAAAGGTTGTAACCCGTCAACCGAGACACTTTATGAATGAAGTTGAACTGGAACGGCACGACATTTGCCCTATTGTTGCTGCACTGCTTCGTTGCCAAAACGGAATACTTATCGTCATCGTCCGGCGTATGGCGCAACATTTCATACAAATCGGCGCTGAAGTTCTTCATACCCCTGACATAAGTCATGTAATAGAACAAATTCCAGAACGTCGCCAACTTCTCTTCATGGTTCAGTTCCAGGTAACTGATGGCATGGTCCGGATCCGTCTCAGCGGATGTAATGATGGAATCCTTCATGGCCAGACACAGTTCCGGATTGATGGAGCCCGAAGCCATTTTGTAGGCAGCATGACGCAACGGGCCAGGTTTTCCGGCACTGGAATTATTCAGCAGTTTGTTGTTGGCCGCCGCTTTCATACCAGCATGCTTCGTCAGCGCGCTCGGCAACCCCATCCGCATCACCACATCCATCGTATTGAAGTTGTTCGAAGTCTCGGTCATGCCTCCCCATTTCAGGAAATTGTTCATCTGGTGAACGTGTCCCCACTCATGGGCCATACCCCAACATACGCCGAAGTCACCGGCTGTGAGTTTCTCCGGACTGCATGTACGATACATCTGGTTGTAGTGGAAAGCCACGCCGTCGGCATCGCGGAACATGTAACCGGAAAATGCTACGCGGGCCATGATACGGTTCTCTGGCATTTTGCCGTATTTCTTCAGGCCTATATACTGCTGTTCCCAACACACGATGGAATCGTATGCGGCTATCAGCCAGCGACCCTTTCCTGACCCATGAGATTGTGAACAGCATAACCCCCATCGCGTCGCTCTCC
>CATXZX010000092.1 GCA_958404085.1 uncultured Prevotellaceae bacterium
CATGAGCGATTAACATACGCTCATTTCCAATAAAATACACTCTTTTCGTAACTTCAAAATGCAAAAGTATGAAATATAGCGGAAACCGGACCACTAAAACATGCTTTTGCTTCATCATGGAGACGTTTCGGCCACGAACGCCCGGGGCCATGACACGTACGGAAGGACACAATGTCGATTTTTGCAAAGTTTTATGCGGAAACAAGAAACTCGTTATCTTTGATAATATCTATCTTTGCGGCCGTAATGGCATCGACATTCTATCACTAACTATAATTCACAAATGAAACTGACAACCAATTTCTATAAACCGGCCCTCGTGTTGGCTTTAGGAGCCATGCTCTCCGCCTTTTCCGCTCCGGAAGATAAAAAGCCCGGGCCTACCAAAGGGCAGCAGGCCATGATAGACCGCAAGTACGGCATGTTCCTGCACTACGGCATGAACACCTACCTGAACGTAGAATGGAGCGACGGAAAAGCTCCGGCCTCCACCTACAATCCTCCGGCCGACATAGGCGCAAAGGCCGCCCAATGGGTGAAAAACGCCAAGCGCGCCGGCATGCGCTCCATCGTGCTGACCACCAAGCACCACGACGGTTTCTGCCTGTGGGACAGCCGTTATACGGATCACGACATAGCTAATCCGGCCATCGGGAACAAGGTGGACATCGTAAGGGCCGTATCGGATGCCTGCCGAAAGGAAGGCGTGGCTTTTTCCGTATACTACTCGCTGTGGGACCGGCACGAACCTTCTTACCGCGACAAAGACAAATATGTATACATCCAATACATGAAAAACCAGCTCCGTGAACTGATGACCCAGTACGGCCCTGTACACGAATTGTGGTTCGACGGTGCGTGGGACCGCAAGACGGAGGACTGGCACCTGCAGGAAGTTTACGATTTTGTGAAGAGTATGCAGCCCGACTGCCAAATCTCTACCAACTGGACCATAGGTAAGCGCCCGGTGGACATGAAAGAGGGCGACAACATCGCCTACTTTCCGTCCGACTTCCGCCTGTGGGACCCCTACCTGCCCGTCGCGAACGATCCCAAAGTGTACCGGCACGGCGGGAAGTCCTATTACCTACCTTTTGAAAGCACGCAGACCATTTCCGTCATAGGCAGCTGGTTCAACCATCCGGAAGATACCACCGTGCGCGATGTAGAAGAACTGGAAGAGATCTTTTATGTGTCCACCTCCAACGACAACTGTCTGCTCCTGAATGTGCCGCCCGCCACGAACGGGGAGCAGAACCCGAAGGCCGTAAAGAACATCATCGAGCTGGCCAATCTGCTGGGCATCGAGAACGGGAAGAAATTTCCGAAAAAACTGAAACGGCCGCAATCTGTCACGACGAACGCCCGGGCCGTCTCGAACAGCGTCCGCAAAAACGACCTGCTGCACCATGGTGCCGGCTATGCCGTAGACAGCGACGTGAGTACGGCGTGGACGGCCGGCGACTCGCTGGCGTATATCGACGTCACACTGGAGCGGAAGGCCACGTTCGACAAGTTCTTTATCATTGCGGGCGAAAACAGCATCCGCAAATTTGCCGTCGAGGTGGAGAAGGGCAACGCCTGGGTGCCCGTCTACCAAAGCGGCGTGCTGCCCGAAACCCGTCTGAACAGCTTCATGGGTTACGGCACCATCGAATTCGCGCTGCCCGATCCGCTGTCGACAAACAAGTTCCGCCTGAACATCCAGCAGTCCAACGGCCAGCCGAGTATCTACTCCATACGTTTAAAATAACACGCACTGACTGATGAAAAAGTTGAACTTCGCCCTGCTCTGCACCTTATGTATATGGTTTTCCGCACCGGCCGCCGCGCAACAGCCCATGGACAAAATGTGGGGAGACGCGCGCTCCATAGCCGGCCAATCGGACTCCGGAGAGCGGGGGCGGCTCTTCGAGTGGGGAAACTACGCCATGTTCGTTCACTGGGGCCTGTACTCGCACCTGGGGAACGTGTGGAACGGAAAAACCTATTACGGCATCGGCGAATGGATGATGAACGAAGGGATGGCCCATGCCGACCGCGACGAATACATGGCCACGGCACGGAGCTTCAACCCCACGGAATTCGATGCCATGAAGATAGCCCGTCTGGCCAAGGACGCAGGCATGAAGTACGTCATCATCACCAGTAAGCACCACGACGGATTCGCCATGTACGGTTCCGCCTGCGACAAGTTCAACATCGTAGACGCCACGCCCTTCGGACGGGACCCCATGAAGGAACTGGCCGACGCCTGCCGCCGGCTGGGCCTGGGATTCGGTTTCTACTATTCCCACAACCAGGACTGGACTACCCCGGGAGCTTCAGGCGGACCGCAGACGGACAAGGCGGGGAACCCGAAAACATTCAAGGACTACTTTTACGCGAAGTGCCTGCCGCAGGTGGAAGAAATCACCCGCAACTACGGCGACATGGAACTGATCTGGTTCGACACGCCCGGCAACATGCCGAAGGAGTATGCGCAGAAACTGGTGGAGGTGGTACACCGCAACCAGCCGAAGGCCCTCGTTTCCGGACGTGTGGGCTACGGATTGGGAGACTATGCCACGCTGGGCGACATGGAAGTGCCCCCCGTGAACATAGATGGGCTGTGGGAAAGCGTGGACGTGACGAACGACTGCTGGGGATACGCCTGGTACGACCGCAACTGGAAATCGCCGCACACCCTCGTGCAGAACTTAGTCTCTACCATCGCTCGCGGCGGCACATACATGCTCAACGTAGGCCCGGACAGCAAGGGAAACGTTCCCGAAGAGATACAGCAGGCGCTGCGGACGGCCGGCAAGTGGATAGCACGTCACCCCGAAGCCGTATACGGGGCAGGGTCCTCGCCCTGGAAACACGCCCTGCCCTGGGGCGACGCGGTGAAACAGGGCAACAAGCTCTACCTCTGCGTTTACCGATGGCCGGAGGGCGGAAGGCTTTACCTGCCGGGACTGCAGACCCGAATTAAAAGAGCCAGCATCCTGACAAACGGAAAGAAAAAACGCCTGCGCCACGAACAGGCCGCGACCGGCTGGACACACATCTGCGTGCCGTCCGAGAAACCCGACCCGCTGGTGCCCGTCGTCGAGCTGGAAATGGAGACGGACGCGATAGAGGCCGACCCCGTACAGGGACTGGACCCCGAATTCGGGCTACCCTCGCTATCGGTGGTGTTTGCCCGGGCCGAAAAATGCAGCGTACGCAAAGCCAGCTGGATGGAGAAATTCGGCGAATGGAAGCACAAACACTGCACCAGTTCCCTGGACCAGGGCGGAAGCCTGACATGGACGGTCGACGTACAGCGGCCGGGTACGTACCAGGTGCAGGTGGAGGCACGCGGCAACGGACGCATGGTCTGGCGCGTGGAGACAGACGAAGGACAGGTGCTGCAAAACCAGCAAGGCGTGGCGTCGCTGTTCGCCCAACGTCCGTTGGGCTGGCTCCGCTTCCTCACCGCGGGACGCCATACGCTGACGCTCACTATGCCCGAGGGCGGCCGGTGCGACGTGGCATCGCTGGACATCACACCCGTATATATGGAGAACACCGTTGCCGGTAACCGGTAAGACTCACCGGCAACACCCCAAATCCGGCCCGGACGCAGCTTGTATGTCGTCCGGGCCGGATTTTTCGAAATGCAGGCCTCCTCTTTCAAATTATCTGCCCCGGATTCTATATTCCGCCGCATGGCCGACGCAGTCCGGCGCATCCTGACAGACGAGGAACCCTCATCATTCGGCCTTTTTCTTAGGTATGACATTGAAACGCCAGATGGCATGAAGCATGGCGTAGCGCGGCTGGGCGTTTACCCAAGTCTCGGTGCGTCCCTGCGCGTTGACCACGTGCTGCACACGACTGATTTGTCCAAGCATATCCACCCCATCGAGTTTGAAGGTGAGCCGTCCTTTCAAGATGCTTTTGGAGAGCGAACCGTTCCACACCAGGTGGGTTGTGTTGAGTGTCCCGTCGCTATATCCGCGCCGGCAGTAGAGCGTGGCGTCGGAACCTATCTGCCAGCCCTCGGGCAGGTTGAGCAGGAAGTTCGCCCCGGCCGTGACGTCGCAGGCCGAGATGTCCTCGAACGATGCGCGCCCCGAGCGGCTGTCGAGCCAGGCGATGCTTCCCCGGACGCCGAACGAGTATTTGCCGACACGATAGGTAAGCGACAACTGCTCGCTAAGCCTCAGGTTGTTCACCACGCTGCGCTCCAGCGCCTCGGTATCTGTGGCATAGTCCGCTGAGTGTACGAACGAGACTCCCGTGGCGGTCTGCAACTGGAAGGCTTCATTTTTGCCGAAAGGCAGGGTATACTGTACGGAACCGTTGGCATTCCAGTTTCCATCGATGTTTTGCGGCAACCAGGTACTCACGCCCGTGTTGCGGTCGTAGAAACGTGCCTGCGCCACGGCGCGGTCGGTACGACCGTATGCCGCACTCACGGCCAAATTGCGGTGCGCCTTGACCCAGAAACGGGAGAAACGCGCACGGATGTTGTGCGTAACGGCGCGACGCAAACCGGGATTATTGACATAGACGTTGAGCGGATCGGCATCGTTGAAGGTACCGAGCTGATAATAGATGCTGGGCACGGACTGCGAGAAGTCATAATCGAGTTTTACCTCCGTATTCGTCGCTGCGGTCTGGTCCTTGTACCGTATTCCGACCGATGGCGTGTATGTATTGGCCCAACGCGTAACGACGGTGTCGAGGGTCTGTTTGTCGTATTGCAAGTGTTCGTGCCGCAGGTTTCCATACATGCCCAACACAATGTCGTATTGCTTTTTTCCTTCGATATCAGGCAGGAAGATATAATTAATCTCCATTCCGGGTCTGTAAGTATCCTGTGCCAACTCCGAACGATAGGTATTGTTGGGGTCGGGCATCAGCCATTCGCGCCGGATGGTCGAGGGCGGAACCAGGCCGCCGTCGAGCGCATCGGCGATTGCCGTATGCTGCTGCCGGAGCGACTGCCTCTGGTCGTAGTAGTTGCGCGTGAAATCAAATTTCGGGGTAATCACGAAATAATGCCCCCTGCCGCGCTGATACGGCCAGACAAACAGGTGGTAGCCGGCTCCGGCGTTCAGTGTGTAGGCCTTCGACACGTAATCCTTGTCTTGCAGGATGTTTTCGCCCGTTCCCGCAGCATCCGACTGTACCCCGTAGACGCGGTTGTACAAGGTAAACGGCCGGTCCGTGTCGCGCCGGTAGTTTCCGTTGGCATACGCCTCGAAAGTATCGTTGCCGCCGGGAATCTTCACCGTTGTCTTGGCAGCCACACCCGCCTTGAGCCAGCCGGTCTTGCCCTTCGTTTCGTTGCCGGTGCGGTTGAGCAGGGTTGCGGCATAGGCACTGCCGAGCCCGCCCAGTGCAAAGAGCGAATCGAGCGACTCCAGGCGGTAGGATTCCGGCGGGTTGGCCGTAAACTGCGCACTGCGGCCCAGACGGTTGTAGTCGTTGTGCAGATAATCTACCGAGGGAACTACTTCCAGATATACCCGGTCGGCCGAATACTGCAACTGGTGGGAGGACCACAGATGGAACTTCTTTTCGCGGGACTTGGAAAGCGAGCGGCCATACACATCGCCGGAATCGAAGAACGACACCGTGCTGACCCGGCGCTCCACCTCCGGCTCTTCGTGCGTGAGTGTCACGTTGCCGAGAACCTTCGTGCGCCCCCGCGCATAGAGGTAGTCCAGACCGCCCATCTTCACGTCCAGTTCGCCGTCCTGCGTCCATCCGCCGTTCCACTGGCCGGAAGTTCCGCCGCTCTGCGTGTCTTTGATGTCATTGAGGTTGGCAAAGGCCGCCACACGCAACTTGCCCGTGTAGCCCATGCCGAACGCCTTGCCCAAGTAGCGGCCTCCGGGCAGGCCGTAGCCACCTTCCACCGAACCTAACCAACCGGTGGAATAAGCCTTCTTCAGGATTACATCCATCACCATGTGTTCGTCCTCGCCCGGAGCCTTTTTCAGGCCGGCGGGTTTGCCGCGCAGGTAATCGTCGTTGGCGGCGCGGTCGTACACCTTGATGTTTTTCACCGTATAGGCCGGCAGGTTTTCGAGCGCAACCTTAGGATTACCCGCAAAAAAGTCTTCGCCGTTCACCATGAGGCTCTCGATGAACTTCCCGTTCACCTTGATTTGCCCGTCTTTCAGTTCCGCACCGGGAAGCTGGGCCACCAGCGCATCGAGCATGGAACCTTCGGCCAGTTCAAAGGCCGCCGCATCGTACACCAGGGTATCGCCGCGCGACACCATCTTGATACGCGTAGCCCGAACGGTGACTTCGCCGAGTTTCACGTTACGCTCCTTTTTCATAAGGATGGTGCCCAACCCGAACATCGTGTTGCGCCGCGTGCTGACGTTGAACTCCTTAAACGCCTCTTCATAGCCGTTTGCCTCCACCCAAACGGTATATCTGCCGCCCTATAATCGAACTCCAACCTGTAAGTATTCGCGCCGCCCTGTTCCAGCTGCCGGAACGGCACGGCTACGGAGTCGTTGTACATAAGGGTGAACCGGGGATTCTCAACCGCGTTGATCGTGACTTTCTCATTGACCCCGAACATCACCAAACACTTTTGCGCCCTGACACTCAAAGAACACAGAAACGCAAGATACAGAAAGAATAAATGTTTCATACTTCGTATTTAATTGTTTTTTCGTTCTTTTTACAAGGCAAATACCTTGCCAAACAAACAACTCGCTATTTATCAGAATTATACAAATTAAAAAACAGAATAAAATATGTGCGATTACGCACGAAAAACGTGCAAAAACGCACACCTCGCACGTACTTTTTTACCGCGTCCGACCCAGGCCGCATCCGGGGCCTTGTAATTCGCACCAGGTGGCCCGTATTTCAAAAAACCTGCCGTTGCGACGACTCCTTCCTACGCATTTCTTCCGTCCTTTTTGGGAAGGGGAACTTCAAAAGTAAGTCCGCCCCTCTAATTTTGCCTAAAAACAAGAAGACGAGGTTGCC
>CATXZX010000093.1 GCA_958404085.1 uncultured Prevotellaceae bacterium
CGGGGTTGATGGCCATGGCCTCCAGGTAATCGTTGAGGGCTGCCTGCCATTCTCCTTGCTTGTAGTAGGCTGTTCCGCGCAGATAGTAGAAGTTGTCGTTCCCGGGTTGTTCTGCAAGCAGGGTGTCAAGGACCCGGATGACTTCCGCCGCCCTTCCGGTTGCGATTTGCTCTTTTAATTCAGCCAGGTCTGTCATGTTGTTTTTGGTTCAATCTTTAGTTTTTACAAAGATACGTCTTATTCAAAAGAAATGAATCTATTGGATGGAAATAAAATCTTTTATTAACTTAATTTATACGTATATTATTTTAGCGTATATACTATATATTTTTGATTTTCTGTAATATAGATGTTTACTATAAGATGGTTTTAAATGAAACTGTTCAGGCTTTTTGAAAAGTTACGAAACCTAAATAACTGCACGTGCCTACACTTTTATGTGCAAATACAGGGGCTGTGCCACGGTTTGGGCTTCGGGTATGGAGCAGTAGGGAGATAATTGAAATTGTCTCCCAGTTTTTTGAAAATATCTGGGCGCTATTTGCGGAGGGAACCGTATGGTTACAAAAAAAGATTCGAGCGGATGGCCCGAATCTTTCTTCCGTATCAGACGGATGGTGTTGGTATTTTATTCTTCCTCTTCTTCGAAAACGATGCGTTTCACCTTTTTCTTTCCGCGTACGGCTTGTGCGGCCTGTTTGAAAAGTTCGTCTTTCCGGTCGATGGTCTTGCGGCGGAATTTTCCGGTGGCGCGTGACAGTTCTACTCCGTTCTTCTTGAACGCATGTTCGTCGGTTATCCATTCTTCGGCGTTTATCGGATTACCGTCATTGAAGTTCCGTTCCGGTTCATAGATGTATCGGATGCGTTGCATGGTTGCTTTGAATTTGTTGTCGCTGCATTCGAAAATCAGGTGATAGTAGAAGCGTGTGGCGTCTGTTACCCATTTTGTTTTCTTGAAGTAAAGAGTCTCTTCCACATTGGCGACGATGATTCCTTTGTCCACATCGTTTTCCATGATGCGCGATTGGGTCTTCCTGTCGTCTGCCGCTACGAGTTTCTGGGTAAAGACAAGTAACGAATCGTAAATCTGTTGTTTCGTTTTCCCTTGTGCTGTGTAGCTCTGTTCAAAGACTACGGCTCCATTGACAACGGGAACGGCTCCCTTCAGATAGTTCTTCTGGTTTTCCGTACCATCCTGTGCGATGCTCCATAATGGAATACATGCCAGCAATAACGTGATGATTTTTTTCATATTGGTATAATTACTCTTTTCGCAGACAAAAATACGCAAAAGAACCCACATAAGGATGTTTTCGGCGTTTAAATGTTCTCCGTGTGCGGGGATATTACCCGATAGTTTGCGTTTCGAGGTAGTCGAGCAAGGGCTTCCTGTAATTTTTCGATATGGGGATATGTTTGTGTCCGACAACGATGTATTCGTTTTCCATCAGTCTGATTTTGTCTTTGCGGATGATGTACGAACGGTGTATTCTCAGAAATTGGTCCGAGGGCAGCCGTTCTTCGAGTTTCTTGAGGCTGATAAGCGTATAAACGGGCTTTTCGGACGCAGTTGTATAGATTCTGACATAATCTTTGTAGCTCTCGAAGTAGAGGACTTCGTCCAGCGCAACGCGTACGAGCTTGTATTCGCTCTTTACATAAATGGCGTTGCTGTCCGAAACTGTGTCGGGCATGTTTTCTTCTTCGTTTTTCCGTGTCATCTCGAACCATTTGATGGCTTTCTGTACGGCCTCTATGAATTGTGCGTAGCTGACGGGCTTCAGCAGATAGTCGAGCGCATTGACCCGGTAGCCTTCGAGTGCATATTGGTCGAAGGCGGTCGTAAAGACGATGCGCGTTTCGTTGCTAATCATCTTCGAGAATTGCAGTCCGTCGAGTTCGGGCATCTGAATGTCGAGGAAAAGCAGGTCGACGGGGGCGTCGGGAAGTTTTTCCATGGCTTCGACCGCACTGCTGTACGTGCCGGCCAGGTTCAGGAATGAGGTTTTACGGACGTAGCTGGCCAGCAGTTCCAGGGCCAGCGGTTCGTCGTCTACGATGGCGCAGGTTAGTGTCATGAGTTTTGAGTATGAATGGTTAGACAGGAGGTGTAGACCGTTTGTTCGGGATTGCAGCCTTTTTCCCAGGTATATTTTCCGGAATAGAGCAGTGTCAAGCGCTGCTGTACTTGTTGCAGGCCGATGCCGTTTCCGCTTTTGTCTTGCCGGCTTTTGGGGTAGTTCGAGTTTTCGATGTGGCAGGTGACTGTTCCCTCGGCGTCCGCGTGCAGGTGAATGCCTATGTGACTGGGTTTGTTGGGACTGATACCGTGTTTGAAGGCGTTTTCCACCAGCGAGATGAACAGGAGCGGTGCAATGTTCACCTTGTTCCGGGGCGGAATCTGGATGTCAACCTCAATCTTTACGTGACGGGGGATGCGGATGCGCATCAGTTCGATGTAGGTTTGTAGGAAATCGGCTTCTTTGTGCAGGTCGACATACGTTTGCTGGTTGTCGTAAAGCACGTAACGCAGCAAGTTGCTAAGTTCGAGTATGGTTTCCTGCGCTTTGTTGGCGTCGAAGGCCGTCAGGGCGTAAATGTTGTTGAGCGTATTCAGCAGGAAATGTGGATTGAGCTGGTTTCGCAAGTTTTTCAGTTCGGCTTCCTTGCGGGCAGCTTCGGCCTCGTACCATTCCCGGCTGAGGCGTGTGGCAATGCCTATTCCCGCAAGGATGGCCTGCATGACTCCGTCGCGGATGATGAATACCCAACGGGGCAGGGAACCCCACTTGTGAGGATGCGGCAGGGGGGTATGGCTGGTGAACAGGCTGTATTGCATGACGTAGTTCATGGCCGTAATGGAAAAGACGAGCAAGAGAACTTCGTAGAGGAAGAAGTTTTGCTTGTTCTTTTTGAAAAACAGTCTGGGAACAAGCACCAGGTAGTTCATGTAGAATACAAAGCATCCGAAGAACGGAGGTATGCATCCGTGCAGGTACTTGTTCCAGTTGATACTTCCGTTCCGGCCGGCAAACAGTAGCGGAGACAGGAAAATGAACAGCCATACAAGCACATGCATGGCTGTTTCGATGTAGATGGTCTTGGTCGGATTTTTTTTCATCATTCGTAGCGTAAGGCGTCAATGGGATCTAATAAGGCGGCTTTCTTGGCCGGATACCAACCGAAGAATACTCCTGTCGCCGTACATACGGCGAAACTTACGATGACGCTCCACGGTTGGATGAAGATGGGCCATTGGGCAAAAATGTTGATGGCTATCGAGGCACCTATTCCGGTGAAGATACCGATGATTCCTCCCGTAAAGCTGAGTAGTACGGCTTCGATGAGAAATTGGCTGAGGATGTCGATGCCGCGTGCGCCGACCGACATGCGCAGGCCGATTTCTTTGGTCCGTTCCGTTACGCTGACATACATGATGTTCATGATTCCGATGCCGCCGATGACGAGTGAAATGCAGGCTACACACAGGAGCAGAGTGGTCATGAGGTCGCTCGTGTTGTTCATCATGGAGGCAAGTTCTTGTTGACTGCGGATGGTGAAGTCATCGTCCTCGCCTTCTTTTATTTTGTGGCTGGAGCGCAGCAGCGACGCAATGTCTTCCGTCGCTTTGTCCGTCAGGTTTTCCGTGATAGCGGAGCAGTTTATACCTTGCAGGTAGGTGATGGCCTGAATACGCTTCATGACGGTCGTATAAGGAGCCAGCACGATGTCGTCCTGGTCCATGCCGAAAGAATTGTAACCTTTCGATTTCAATACGCCGATGATGCGGAACGGGATACTGTTGAAGCGGATGATTTTTCCGATGGGGTCTTCTCCGTTTGTAAACAGGTTGTTGACGATTGTCTTGCCCACGACGCAGACTTTCGCACTGTTCTGGATGTCTTGCTCGGAGAATATTTCTCCGTCTTCCATCTTAAGTTGTCGAATCGTCAGGTAGTCGGGGCTTACGCCGTAGAGCGTGGAGGGCGCATTGTTGTTGCCGTTGATGAACTGGCCCGAACTGTTTACGGTCGGGCTGATGGCCGCAATGTATTTGGCTTCGTTTTGCAGCAGCTCGAAGTCTTTGAGTTTCAACGACTGCATCTCACTGGCATCTTTGCGGACTCCTCCCGGTCCGCGGTCCTGTCCCGGGTGAATCATAATCATGTTCGAACCCATTTCGGCAATCTGTGCCTGAATACTTCTTTTCGAACCTTGTCCGATGGCCAGCATCGTGATGACTGACGCCACGCCGATGATGATGCCCAGCATGGTCAGGAACGAGCGGAACTTGTTGGCGGCAATGGCGCGAAGGGCTATTTTAAAAAGATTGGTGATGTTCATGTCTCGGATGGGGTGTTAATCGTCATCGTTCTTCGGCAGCGCGGCCAGTGCCTCGGCGGCCGATTGAATTTGTTGGTTGTACGTATCTTCTATGACGTAGCCGTCGCGAAGGCGGATGTTCCGGCTGCTGTATAATGCGAGGTCGGGATTATGCGTCACGAAGATAATGGTTCTGCCCTCGGCATGGAGTTGCTGGAAAAGGACCAGAATCTCGAAAGAGGTTCGTGTGTCGAGGTTTCCGGTGGCCTCGTCTGCCAGGATAACGGCAGGATTGTTTACCAGGGCACGGGCTATGGCAACGCGTTGCATCTGTCCGCCGGACATTTGATTGGACTTGTGGTAAAGCCGGGTACCCAACCCTACCATGCGGAGCGCGTTGATGGCCCGTTCGTTCCGTTCTTTTGCCGATACGGAGGTGTTATACATGAGCGGAAGCTCGACATTTTCAACTGCCGTCATTTTAGGGAGCAGATTGTAGTTCTGGAAAACAAAACCGATTTTTCTGTTTCGGAGTACCGCACGTTCCCGGCGCTTCATTTGCCGTACCGGTACGCCGTCCAACAGGTATTCTCCCGACGAAGGTGTATCGAGACATCCCAACTGGTTGAGCAGCGTCGATTTGCCGGAACCCGAAGTTCCCATTATCGTGACGAACTCACCCTCGAAGATGCTGAAGGAAATACCGCGTAGGGCGTGTACGGTTTCTTCGCCCATGGTAAATTCCCTTTTTACATTCTTGAGTTCGATTACGGCCTTTTTGTTTGTATCCGTCATGGTCTGGTTTTATTTTTTGTTGTTCTTCTTGCGGGGCCCCGGGGCGAACGGACTTTTTTCCGTAGCTGTGTTTTCGAGGTCGGGGCTTGTTTCCGCTTTTGTGTCTACCACAATTTCCGTGCCCAGCGCTATGCCGCCGGTTATCTCCGTCCGTGTGCCGTTTGTGATGCCCAGTGTGACGGCATGCGCCTTGAATGTTTTTCCTTCGCGTGTCCACAATTTGTTTTTACCCGTGCAGTCGATGATGCGGACGTCTTTCCCGACTAATTCCGGTGTGGGGGTAAAGCGCAGGGCCTTGGACGGAACGCTGACGATGTTTTCGCGTTCCAGCGTGTAAATCGTGACGTTAGCGGTTAGTTCGGGTTTCAGTTTCAAATCTTCGTTCGGTGCCGAGATGACGACTTCGTATGTTACGACGTTGCTCTCGGTCGTACCTTTTTGCCGAACTTGCGTCACTTCTCCTTCAAACGTGTCGGTGGGGAATGCATCTACGGTAAATGTCACCCGTTGCCCTTCCCTCACTTCGCCTATGTCCGCTTCGTCTACGTCGGCAATGACGCGCATGTCCGTCAGGTCTTGGGCAATGGTGAACAGGGTCGGGGTATTGAAGCTGGCGGCTACCGTCTGTCCTTCCTCTACGTCTTTGCTCAGCACCGTACCGTCAATGGGCGATGTGATAGTGGCGTATCCCAGGTTCGTCTGTGCTTTCCGTACGTTCTCCTGTTGGGTGTTGTACGTGTTTTGTGCTTTCTGGTAGGTGAGGCGCGCATTTTCGAATTCATCGTCGCTGATAAATCCTTTTTCGTGCAGTGTCGTCATTCGTTTGTAGTTCGCTTTCTGATAGTCCAGTTCGCTTTTTGCACTGGCTAGGTTACTTTTGGCACTGTTGTACTCGCTTGTCAGGTTTGTCTTGTCCAGTTCGGCTATGATTTGTCCTTTGTGTACGACACTGTTGTAGTCTACATAAATTTTCCGGATGATGCCCGAAACCTGTGTACCGACTTCTACTTCCGTCACGGGCTCGATGGTTCCCGTTGCGGTGACACTGTTTCCGATGGTTGCCTTTTCCACCGTAGCCGTTTCCAGTATGATGCTCTGTTCGGGCTTGCTGCCTCCGAACAAAGCGTAGGCCAGGCCTGCAAGTACGACGGCCGCGCCGGCCGTCAGTGCGATTTTGTTTCTTTTCGTCATATTCTTGAATTTGTTATTGTCTTATAAATTAAGTTTTTCGCCGCCGTAGAATTTCAGCATCTGCATGTAGAGAAGTGTCAGGTATTTGCTTTGAAGCATTTCCTGCTGTGCATTCAGCAGGGTTGTGCGGCTGGTTGTCAGTTCTACGATGTTTTTGAGTCCCAGTCTGAACTGTTCGTCCATTTTGTCATAATTGATTTGGGCACTGTGTACATTACTGCAGGCAGCGATGTACTTCTGTTGGTTGCTGGTGGCGTTGAGCCAGTACGTTTCGATGGAGTTGTACAGGTTCTTTTGCTGGTCCTGAAGGTCCAGTTCGCTTGTCAGCTGGTTTATCTTCGCTTTTTCTACGGCACTGCGGTTCTCGCGGTTACTGAAGATGGGGATCGAAATCGTTACCCGGCGCTTCCGTTCAGGTTTTGCTTCATTTGGTCGAAGAAAGTCTCCGAAGTTCCCGTCATGTGGTTGTCTCCGATTCCTGCCGTCAGCCTGATTGTAGGCAGGTAGCCCGCTTTTGCAATCGACAGGTCTATTTTGCTCGCTTCGCGGTTCAGTATGCTGCTTTTTATTTCCGGCCGGTTTGCCAGCGCGTTGGTGTAGACAGCATTTTTGTCGGGAATCGTTGCCTTCACGGTTTCTTCCGTCACGTTGAGCGGCTCGATGCGGATA
>CATXZX010000094.1 GCA_958404085.1 uncultured Prevotellaceae bacterium
TGGACAGCGTTACCGACAACACCGTCACCTTTGGTGTGGGCAACGCCAGCCATATTCTAATCACATATCACGCCAAGGCCGACGTCAACGTAAAGTATGTGGATGTAAACGGACGCGACCTCTATGCTGCGGGCATATTCCCGGCGGATGTGAAAAACGTCATTTCCGGCTTGCGCGGCAATGATTTTGAGCTGCCCGTCCCCATGCTCGCCAACTACACCTTTAAGGAACTGAAGGTGGAAACGGCGCAGGGCAAGACGGAATCCGTAACCGGCTTCGACGCCGCCACCCGCAAAGGCAAGTTCAATATAGGCAAGGATACTACCATATCGGTAATCTACATGCCAAACACCCATGTACTCGCCATTACCGACCCTGCCGGCAAGGCACTGCCCGGCGGTACTATCAAGGTTTACAATAAAAATTCCGTTGTCGTGCCCACGCCTACCCCCTTCCTTAACCTGAGCTTGGCTACACCCGGTGTGACCGTTACCGGCAGCGAGCTGTATTCCGGCACCGCCGACGCTAACGGCAGGTTCGCGCTCCCCGTACTGCCGGAGGGCAATTACGTAGTTCTTCAGCAGACGGCGGCAAACGGTTATTATGTTACCTCCGAAAACTGGAACTTCGCCATAGACAAGGCCAACGCTATCACCGGCACTACTACAGTTAAGAACTACCAGGTCATAAAGACCGTCCAGTGCGTAGCTGCATCTACGAACAGCGTCATAAAGAACGCCACAATAGGCGTATACGACTCCGCTAACAAGCTGATAACCTCCGGCACTACCGACGATAACGGCAAGGTGCAGTTCTGGCTCCAGGCTCCCGGACAGTACACCATAAAGCAGACCAAGGTGGACGCCCCGTACACCCTATCCAGCGAGGTAATAAACGTCAAGGTCGCCAACACCGACAAGGACACCGGCAACAACCTCTACACCATACGGAACACCGTGCCCGTACAAACCGGCGCGGCCGAACTCGACTCTCGTTTAGTCATAGCATTCGTGGTCTCCACGGCCCTGATTGCCGGCGGCGTATTCATAGTCAAGCGCTTCGAGCTTGACCGCTGACCCCCTTTAGTACGCTCTGAGGCGCAGATGCCCGTCTGTGCCTTCTGCGTAGCACCCCCAGTACCCTCCTGGGCGTGTATCCTGACCGTCGTTTACGGCGGTCAGGAATTGTTTTGTGCCTATCGAGAATTTCCTCGCCATATTTGATTGATATAACAAATTCACACGAACCGGACACCGCCCTACGGAGGTGCAGCCCCACAATACATTTCAAATCGCTATTCGTTTAGAGTCGGAAGAGTATACTGTTCATGCGTAAAAAAAGAGAGAGGTGTTGAATAATGTATTCGTCGCGGCGATACAGGCCCTTTACAACAACGCGAAGAAGCTGGCGTTCCCTGCGCCTCATGCGGGCGCATTTGCTGAATTGGCAGCGAAGGCGGCGCTGGCGCCGCCGCAGATACCGCTACGAAAGTGAGCGGGATTGACCGGGCAATAAAAAAAGAATAAGATTTTTATAAAAAGTAAACAAATATAGTTGACATATAAGGAATGGGTAGATTATAATAAAAGTGAGAAAAACGACGGGCAGCAACGCTGCGCCGTTGTTTATACAAGGCCGAAATTACGGCCGATGCACTTGATAATCCATGAGGGAGGTAGTTTGTTCTATGAAGCGTATCGTATCCCTTCTGCTGGTAAGCCTGCTGGTACTTATGCTCGCCGCTACGGCGTGCAATAAAGAGACTGTCAACGTTACCGCAAAGGAGGAAGCCTCTGCAGAAGACGTAGAGGAAAAGATGGGGGATGCCGATGAAGGCGAGGTTCCCGCAGTGAACGGCGAGACAAGCCCCGTGCCCGGAGAGACGGCCGAGGGCGAGGCGGCTGAGGACAAGGTTGAGGCCCAGGCCGATAAGGAGGCGCAGGCGGAAACCGCAAAGCCTGCAGATAAGAAGGAGAATAACACCGGAGCGGAGCAGAAAAAGGACGGGCCCGCAGCGACTAAAAAGCCCGACGCCGCTCCTGCAAAGGATAACGGTAAGAAGGACGCGCAGCAGGCGCAGGGCGGCGGTAGGTTCGTCGACGGCACATCTGCCGGAAGTATAAAGATACAGCCCAGCGCTACCGCAACCCCTGCCCCCAAGGACACGGGCAGGACGACGGTAAAGGAAAACGTCGCTGCCATAGAACAACCTGCGGAATACGCCAAGCTGGGCACCGCTACCGGATATATCCGCTCGACCGGCAATTTGGCTATCCGCACCGGCCCCAGCGCCAAGTATACACAGATCGGCACCGCCACCAGGGATGTGGTGTTCAGGGCGTATACAGTGAAGGATGGTTGGACTCAGGTGAACCTCGGCGACGGCATAACGGGCTGGATATCCAACAAGAACGTGGTTTCCTGCGACGCCAACGGCTATACCGAAAAGGAAAAGAAGGAGCTGGAGGCACAGCAGGCCAACGCCAGAGAGCTGGAAGCGCTGTCAAAACTCGGAAGCCCATCGGGGTATGTAAAGACTATTGGTAACGCCAATGTGCGTACCGGCCCCGGCGCCAAGTACGATAAGATAGGTAGCCTGCCCAAGAACGTGTTGTTTACGGCATACTCCGTAAAGGACGGCTGGACTCAGGTAGACGTAGGCGGCTTTGGCGCGTGGATTGCAAACAGCAACCTGGCGTCCTGCGACGCCAACGGCCTGACCGAAGCCGATAAGAAGCCCGTGCAGACCGCACAGCCCACGGCGACGCCCAAGCCTCAGGAGACCAATGATTATTCCAAGCTGGGCGCACAGAGCGGATATGTGCGTACCCGCGAGGCGGTGAACGTGCGCTCAGGCCCCGGCACAAACTACAGCGTTATCGCCAAGGCTGCGAAAAACGAATTCCTGACTACCTATAGCAAGGTCAACGGCTGGACGCAGGTGGTTTACAAAGGCCAGATAGGGTGGATTGCCGACAGCAAGCTGATTGGTTGTGACTCCAGTGGACTTCCATATACCGAAGGGGAGTTCATTGAGCTGGAAGAAGAGGGTACGGGTTCCAACACGGGGACCGAGTGGTTCAACCCCAATACAGGCAAATGGGAGCCGGCCCCCGGAGGCAGCACCGAGCCGCAAAAGCCCAAACCCACAGACACCGTTACTCTGGATTCCGGCAAGGGCTCAAGGATTCTCAGCAAGATAAACGAGGCTCGCGCCGAACATGGCCTGGGAGCCTTGTCCGAGGCGGGGTATCTTTCGGAGAGTGCCCGGAGCAGGGCAAAACACTGTGCGGAGCAGAGGTATATAGCCCATGACCAGGATTATGCGGGTACGGGAGAAATACTCGCTCAGGGCAAGGGTCTTGGCGCGAGCGGCGCGGTAAGAGGTTGGCTGAATTCCTCGGCACACAGACCCCTTGTTCTAAAAGATGGTTACGTCAAATTCGGCGTGGGGGTCTACGAGGACTCCAACGGAGAGGTGTATGCCTGCGTATTGTTTGACTACTGATTAGCAAGTAAAAGTTGATATTTATTGTTAAAAGGAGGACTCTTCGGGGCCCTCTTTTTTAGTGGCGAAATTTATCGAAAGGAGATTCCATCGTTATGAATTGGCTTTGCACTAATGGACGAGTCAGACGGGTCGTATCCGTGGCGCTGTTGCTGGTTATGGTTGCCACGGTGTTCCCCACTGCGGCCCTTGCCGCCGTATCGACAAAGAACGCCTATTATATGTGCCAGGCGGCTTCCAGTGCCAAAATATACAAAAAAGCGAGCACGTCCTCGTCCGTCGTAGCTTCGGCGTCTGCGGGAACTGAACTGGCCATATTAGGACAATCCAATGACGAAAATTATTATGATGTAACAACATCCTCTGGGAAAAGAGGATACATTCCTAAGTCGCAGGTGACAAATCTTGCCCCTGCAGCTATGGCCGGCGGCAGTGCCACATGGGGTTATTCCGGCGGCTCAGGCGGAGGGAATACTGGTGGCGGTGGTTCCGGTGGCGGCTCGGCGGGAGGACTGCAGCGCAGCAGGAACCCGTATGAAAGCTATATCCTGATGAACGGTCAGGTGCATGACACCTTCGATTATACGATAAACGGAGAGGTGGCCTACTGTATACAGCCTGACGTCTCCGCGCCGTCCAACGGAAGCAGCATGTCGCAGTGCAGCAGCCCGCTGACCGCTACACAGCAGAACGGCGTTATGTGCATAATTAGCTGGGGCTATAACTTCGGCTGGAACGTATTCAACCCCTATGACCTGGACGCCAGCGCTGCACGTTGCTGCACCACTTGGGCGATACGCAAATACCTGTCCATGACGGGAGGAGCGGGGTCAAGGTATCAGAACCTGAGCGGGCCCAGCAGCATGATAAACTACATAGACTTCCTCGTCAGCAGAGCGAGGAGCGGGGATATGTTCATCCCTGCGTCAAGCATATCGCCCGATGTCGTAGAGCTCGTAGACAGGGGCTCCTATTACGAGGGGTACGCGACGGCATTGATAAGGGCGGCTAACCATTGGGACATAAAGCTGTCTCCGGGCGTTCCCGCCTCCCTTCGCGTCACCGATATGAACGGCAGGACAAGCGGGAATTTAAGCACCGCCGATTACCGCAGCAATGCGACATATCAGATGACCTTGCGCATACAGGTGTCTAAGGAGGACGCCAGGGCGTACGGCTGGGATGCTTCCGGCGCCACTGTGGGCTATTTTTATGTGAGCCCATATCTATACAGCTATTCAATGGGCCGGGCCTTCTATGCCTGCAAGAGCAACGGCAGCGGGCAAGTGCTGATTTGCACATCCGGCGGCAACGCAGGCAAGGAGAGGTCGAGGGGCGCATGGCGGGTGCCGCGTTCTGTAGACGCAACGGTGCAGATTATCAAGGCGGACGACAGCACGGGTGCGAGGCTTGCGGGCGCCGTGTTCGGGTTGTATTCCGATGCGGCCTGCACCAATCTGCTTATGACCGCTACCACCGATTCGAACGGCGTAGCCACATTTTCGAAATTGACCAACGGCGGCACGTACTACGTAAAGGAAATCTCGGCGCCTCCGGGGTATTTGCTGAGTACGTCAATAATGACCTTTGCTACGGGCAGCAATACCTCCACCGGCGTATATCAGGGAACGGTGGTCAACACCCGGCAGTACGGCGTGGTAGCTGTGCAAAAACACGACGCCAGCGGAAAAACCGACGTCAATTTTGCGGGCACGACATTCAACGTGCTGGATTCACTGAACAGGGTGGCAGGGACCATAGTAATAGGCAGCAACAACAAGGGAATATGCAATACAAGGCTGCCGGTCGGCAGGTATACCATAGTTGAGGTCTCTACTGTAGACGGATATCAGCTGAATACAGAACCTGTTCCCTTTGAGATAGTAGCGGACAATACGGGAAAACCCATTATAGTGGGCTTGAACGTATACAACGTGGAGGACGGCGGCTATATACGGGTAACCAAGGTGGACAAGGATTTGGTCGAGGGCACTGCAGCTCCCGGAGATATATTTGTGACCGAAGAGAACCCCGACGTGTCGCAGGCTTTAGGGGAAGGGCGGCTGGTAAATATCCAGTTCGGGCTGTACGATGAGAACAAGAAGCTCATACAGGAATTCACGACCGGCAATTCGTCCATAGCCAAGATACAGGTAAACTACGGCACTTACTATATCCGCGAACTGGGAGCACCCAAGGGATATGTACTCAACGACGAGTATGTGCCCGTAACGGTTTCCGCCGAAACGGTAGACGAGAACAGGATAGTCAATATAGTCTACAAGAACAGCGCTCAGAAGGCGCAGCTGCAGCTTCAAAAGGGCCGCGATACGCAAAACGGCAAGGACCCCATGAAGAACCCCATGGCTAATGTGGTGTTCGAGGTGCGGCATAAGGCTACCGGCACGCTGGTAGAGGTGCTGGTGACGGGGGACAATGGTATCGCCACCTCCAGGCCGCTGCCGCTGGGTGAATATACTGTAACTGAGCGTGCGGAATCCCATCCCGCCACGCTTAGGACACTGGACCCCTTCGACGTAGTCCTCGACACGCCTGAGGAGATAGTGAGCAGAAAACTCGTCAATGTGCCTTATAGCTCCGAGGTGATAGTAAAGACCTTGGATTATGCCGGTAATCCCATAGCGGCTGCAGGTATGCGGTACAAACTGGTGGACGTTGCCGGCGGGCCGCTGGCTATACAGCACAACGCCCCTGAAAACGAGGGATACGAGCTGGAGGGCGTTTCTGACGCCAACGGAGAAGTGCATTTCACCGGCGGCATACCTAAGGGTACTTACACCGTACACCAAATCACCGCCGCCGATGGGTATGTGATTGCCAAACAGCCTGTAGAGCTGGTGGTAGACGAAAAGCATGAAAATGCGGAGCACAAGGTCATAGTCACATTCTATAACGGCGAGACGGGCAGCAACATATCCATAGAGGTCAAGAAGCATGCCGTGACGTCCTTTAACAGCTTTACATCTGATGGCCACGGTGCAGTGATGCGCCCCGTCTATGAGGACATGGGAGCAGAAAACGTTTCGGTGTCTCTTGTACATTCGGGCGTAGACAGCGGCGCCCGCATGAAGACCGATTATAACGGAATAGCCGACTTTGGCGAAATGGAGAAACGCAAGGATTACACAGGCGCCGTCGAAGTTCCGGAGATGTTTGTTGTCAAGGGCCCACAGAAGGTGGGTATAGACAACAGCGCAGGGCCCGCTGTCGCAAGGTTTAAACTGATACAGCAGTCAGTCACCCTCAGGCTGGCGGTACAGGGCGGTAAAAACGGCGAGTATGCGGCCATGAAGGACTTCTCGTTCCTCGTACAGTCTACAGCCCCCATCGTATCTGCAAATGGGCAGGTGCTTCCTGCCGGGTCGGCAGTGGACGTAATCACTACCGGCCTAACGGGCGTAGCCACCAGCAACCCGCTCCCGGCAGAGCGCGGCTATACGCTGAAG
>CATXZX010000095.1 GCA_958404085.1 uncultured Prevotellaceae bacterium
GGTTCGGACCGTGTACGACATAGTCTTCGGGCGTATCGTCGCCCAAATCGGTAAGCGCGGCACCCACATGAATTTTGATACGTTCGGCCATGCGTTCGCTGACCCTCACGTTATGTTGCCGGCTCATGTATTCCTGAATATCGGCCGTCAGGTCGTCGCCTGCCATCTTGATGGAGTTGTTCGAGACAATGCCTCCCAGCGAGATAACGGCAATCTCCGTCGTACCGCCGCCGATATCGACTATCATATTTCCCTCCGGCGCTTCCACGTCGAGCCCGATACCGATTGCCGCAGCCATCGGTTCGAACACCAGATACACGTCGCGTCCTTGCGCGTGTTCGGCCGAGTCGCGCACGGCGCGCAGTTCCACTTCGGTCGAACCCGAGGGTACGCCGATCACCATACGAATGGACGGAGAAAACAGGCGGTTTCCCGTATGAACCATCTTGATAAGCCCGCGCATCATCTGCTCGCAGGCATTGAAATCGGCAATCACGCCGTCGCGCAACGGGCGGATGACACGAATCTGCTCGTTTGTTTTTTCATACATCAGTTTGGCCCGTTCGCCCACGGCTATCATTTTATTGGTATGCCTGTCGAGCGCCACGACCGACGGCTCGTCCACCACGATTTTACCATCGTTGATGATGATGGTGTTGGCGGTGCCCAAATCCATGGCCAATTCCTGGGTAAAAGAGAAAAATCCCATTTCAGTATGCTGTATTTGCTTTATGAAAGATAAATCCTGTTCAAAAAACTACATGCTTACTTTTGCTCGAAATAAGCATGGATGGCTGTATCGTAGTGGCTGCTGACACCAAACGCACGGGATGCGAACCAGCGGCGGTCCTCGATGTCGGTCTCAGCGCCTTTGCTGTTGAGCAGGTCGAGCAACGGCTGATACTCTGCCTTACTGGGCACGATGACAACATCCTTGAAGTTCTTGGCACCGGCACGGATCAGCGAAATGCCGCCTATATCGATTTTCTCAATGATATCGGCCTCGCAAGCACCGCTGGCCACCGTATCTTCGAACGGATACAGATCGACAATCACCAGATCGATAGCGGGTATCTCGTACTGCGCCATCTGAGCCTCGTCTTCGGCCAGTCCGCGACGTCCGAGGATTCCTCCGAAAATTTTCGGATGGAGCGTCTTGACGCGTCCGCCGAGTATGGAAGGATAAGTCGTCACATCCTCTACGCGCTGACAAGGGTAACCCAAACTTTCGATGAACTGCTGCGTTCCGCCTGTCGAAAGGAACTGTACGCCCTCGGCATGCAATTTAGCCAACAGCCCGTCGAGACCGTCTTTATGAAAAACCGAAACCAATGCTGTTCTTATTCTTTTCTTTTCTGCCATGTGAATTTGTTTGTTTACAAGTTTACGGAATAGTTCGGCAAAGGTACGAAAAAATCATAAATTCACCTACTTACAGAAAATGATTTTTAAGCCGTACGAAACACAAATCCGCGCGGAAACAAAATCAGGCTTCCAAACCGTCTGTGGGCCGCCTCCGCCCCTCTCCGAAGCCTCTGCTTACGACAAAGCGGCCTTCAATTTTGAAACAGCTCAGAGGTTTTTCAAAATTGAAGGCCGCTTGTTTTCCGGACAACGCCCCGCAGCCCGGACCGGACCGGGAAGACGGCAAGAGTCAGGCCTCGGGGAACCTCAGTTCCGTACCCGTACTATTGTAGAACACCCGGTCGCCCAGACGGGCACGCAGACGCGCATAAGCATCTACGCCGGTGCAGTGGCAGACACCCAACCGACGCGGCGGAAAGCGGGTCAGGTAATCGGCTATGAAGTCGCACTTATCCACCGATGCCGTATGAATGTGAAAACCGCCGAGCAGCAGATGGAGCGAGCAACCGGGATATGCGGCACGAACCGCCTCGAGTACATTCGTAATACCCCGGTGCGAACACGCGCTAAACACCGACACGCAACCCTTGCCGTGCAGGACGAGTGCCG
Organism: uncultured Prevotellaceae bacterium; assembly: GCA_958404085.1. Lineage (GTDB taxonomy): Bacteria > Bacteroidota > Bacteroidia > Bacteroidales > Bacteroidaceae > Alloprevotella. Next base: position 1,975 of record CATXZX010000095.1, read on the forward strand.
ATTCGTCATCGAACGTGTCGGGTACGCTCCGACCGTCGGGCGTAAGGCGGAAAAAACGGTCGAAATGCGTATCGGCGGGAAAACGGATGTCGGGGCACGACACGACATCGGCGTCCGGAAACAAGCTGCATACCGGTTCCGTCACAAAACGAAAGCGGTCGAGGTCAAGTTCTCCGGCCCGGAGGAGTCCGTTCTCGCGACCGTTCTTGAACTTCGGCTCCAGTATACTGCGCCGACAAACCACCATCGCCGTCTTATTCAGTTCCAGAAAATGGGCCAGGCCGCCCGTATGGTCTGCATGCCCATGCGAGAGAACCAGACAGTCTACCCGGCCCAGGTCGATGCCGAGCCGGCGTGCGTTCAGGGCAAACAGACCCGAAGCACCGGTATCGAAAAGTACCCGCCAGGCAGGTGTCTCGACATAAACGGACAACCCGTGTTCCGCCCGCAGGCCTTTGCCGTACACACAATTCTCCGCCAACGTAACTATTCTGTATTTTTCCATCTTTGCATCCGTATTGTTCGGGCACGGCAGGCCGCCACGCACCTCTTCGTCCCCTCGGGTAAAATCAAAAAGCCTCCGGATAAAAATCCGAAGGCTCTCAGGGAGTGTAGCGGGACCCGGGATTGAACCGGGGACCTCATGATTATGAATCATGCGCTCTAACCAGCTGAGCTATCCCGCCATGTTTTTTGTTTTCGGGTGCAAAGGTATGATATATATTCGAACGGACCAAGCAAATTCACATATTTTTATTTATTTCAGACCCACTTTTTTTTCGAATGAACCATTCAGACCGTTTTTCAGGCCCGGAAGAAGCCCGAAACTCCGGTCCCGTACATAATAAAAAAAGATAAAGGAATAATAGTTTCCGTTTTTTGTGCTACTTTTGCACGACTAAGAATATTAACGAACGAGATTTCCCGCCAAAGAAATGGTAGGCATAAAAAAATTAGATTGGTTTATCTTGAAAAACTTTGCGCTGATATTTGCTGCATCGTTCTTCATCTGCCTTTTCATTTTCATGATGCAATTTACCTGGAGTTCGGTGGAAGATCTTATCGGCAAGGGACTTTCGCTCGATGTGCTGGCCAAATTTTTCTGGTACATGGGACAGGCCCTGATACCCACATCCCTTCCGCTCTCGGTCCTGCTGGCCTCACTGATTACATTTGGCAACATGGGCGAAAAGCTCGAATTGCTGGCCATGAAGGCTGCCGGTGTCTCGCTGATCCGCATCATGTGTCCGCTGATTGTAGTGGTGACCATTCTGTGCGGCATTTCGTTCTACTGGCAGAACGTCACAGCGCCCAAGGCGCAAATCCAGCTCCGCACGCTGCTCTTCAGCATCAAACAGACCTCGCCTGCGCTCGAGATACCCGAGGGCATTTTCTACACGGGAGTCCCGAACGTAAACCTGTATGTGCAGGAAAAGGACCCTGAGACCAATATGCTCTACGGCCTCATCATCTACAAAACGGACCAGGGCTTCGACCGCGCACAAATCGTGCTGGCCGACTCGGGAAAACTGGAGATGACGGAGGACAAGTTGTTTCTGAAACTGACCATGTACAACGGCGAACAGTTTGAGAACCTGCAAACCCAAAATATCAATTCGCTCCGCGGCAACGTGCCCTACGATCGCGAAACATTCGACTACAAGGATTTGCTCATAGCCTTCGACAGCAATTTCAAAGAGATGGATGCCAACACCATGAACCGCATGGAAGCGGCCAAAAACATGACGCAGCTGAAGACCAGCATAGACTCCATGAACACGCTGTGCGACAGCCTCGGAAGGGCCTACTACACCGAACTGAAACATTCGTTCTACGGCGGCGCGCAGGAAGCCGTCACGATGGCTGTCGGAAAGCCCTCGAAGAAAAACCGGACCAAAGAACAGACACAAACGGCACCGGTATCAAAAATAAACTTCGACACACTGTGGCATACCGCCTCGGCATCCGTACAAAGCAAAGCCATTCAGGAAGCGCAGAACAAGACTTCGTCCATCCGCAACGACCTGGAATGGAAAGAATATGCCACAAGCGATACGGACTACCGCATCCGGCGACACTGGATTCAGTGGCATCAGAAAATGACCTTCTCGCTCTCGTGCCTCATCTTCTTCTTTGTGGGCGCGCCGCTCGGCGCCATCATCCGCAAGGGCGGGCTGGGTATGCCGACAGTCGTCTCGGTAGCGATTTTCATCTTCTATTACATATTTAATACGTCGGGCATGAAAATGGCCCGCGACGGTTCGTGGAACATGTGGTACGGCATGTGGGTAAGTTCGATGGTGCTGATTCCGTTGGGTGCCTTCCTCACGTACAAGGCCAACAACGATTCGGTCGTATTCAACATCGAAGAATACCAGAACCTGTTCCGGCGTATTCTGGGCATACGCCAGGTTCGCCACATCTTCCGCAAGGAGGTCATCATCGAGGACCCCGACTACGCACAGATGGACCGCGAACTGGAAATACTGGAAGAACGGTGCCGCACATACAACAGGGAAAAAGCCCTGATGCGCCCGCCACATTATATAAATGTATTTTTCCGCAACGAAAAGGACCACGAAATGGAAACTATCAGCGAGACTACGGAAAAAATCGTCGAGATACTCTCAAACACCCGTGACCTCCATATTCTGGGCGCGCTGAACCAATTCCCCGTCCTACTGACCCATGCACATATCTCACCCTTCGAAACGACATGGATGAATCGTCTGGCGGGAATTGTATTCCCCCTCGGTATCATACTGTGGTTCCGGATGTGGCGTTTCAGACGCCGGCTTCACAACGACTTGAAGCAATTGGTAGAGAGCTGCGGGAAAATACGCAATCGCATAACAGAAAAGAATCAAACATAGCCTCATATGGAACCATTCAAGTTAGCCTCTATCGAAGAGGCCATCGAAGATTTTAAAGCCGGCAAATTCGTCATCGTAGTGGACGACGAAGATCGCGAAAACGAGGGAGACCTCATCACCGCAGCCGAGACCATCACGCCCGAGAAAGTAAACTTCATGCTGCAGAACGGGCGCGGCGTGCTGTGTGCCCCCATTACCATGGCCCGCTGCAAGGAACTTGAACTTGCACACCAGGTAGAAGAAAATACCAGCATGCTGGGTACGCCGTTCACCGTCACCGTCGACAAGCTCGAAGGTTGTACGACCGGTGTCAGCGCAACCGACCGCGCCGCAACAATCCGGGCCTTGGCCGATCCGGCCTCAGTCCCGACCACTTTCGGCCGTCCCGGCCACATCAATCCGCTCTACGCACAAGACCGCGGCGTGCTGCGCCGGGCCGGACATACGGAGGCTGCGGTCGATCTGGCACGCCTTGCCGGCATGCAACCGGCGGCCGCGCTCATCGAAATCCTCAATGAAGACGGAACGATGGCACGCATGCCGCAACTCCAGGACAAAGCCCGCGAATGGGGACTCCGCATCATTACCATCCGCGACCTGATTGCCTACCGGTTGAAGACGGAGACAATCGTCGAAAAAGGCGACGAAGTGGATATGCCGACCGAGTACGGACATTTCCGCCTCATCCCATTCCGCCAGAAAAGCAACGGATTGGAACATATCGCACTTCTGAAGGGAGAATGGAAGCCCGACGAACCGATTTTGGTCCGTGTTCATTCGTCGTGCATGACCGGTGACATCTTCGGCAGTCAGCGCTGCGACTGCGGCGAACAGCTGCACAAAGCCATGAGCGAGATCGAAAAAGCCGGCAAGGGCGTTGTCCTCTACCTGAACCAGGAGGGACGCGGCATCGGGCTTATGGCTAAAATCTCGGCATACAAACTTCAGGAAGAAGGTTATGACACCGTCGACGCCAATGTCCATCTGGGTTACGACCCCGACGAACGCGATTACGGCGTAGGGGCCCAGATTCTGCACGAACTGGGTGTCCGCAAAATGCGCCTGCTGACAAACAATCCCGTAAAACGCGTCGGACTGGAAGCATACGGGCTCGAAATAACGGAAAATGTGCCTATCGAAATCACACCGAACCCATACAACGAGCGGTATCTCAAGACCAAAAAAGAACGTATGGGACACCTTTTACATTTCAACAAATAACCAAACAATTTACCCTATGAGACAAGAAAACTACATGGAGTCCTATGGACAAGCCACCTCGTCCGTAGCTGTTTCGACGCTTATGAAAAGCGTTTACGTGTGGATGACGCTTGCGCTGGCCGTCACCGGAATGACTGCTGCCTACATAGCCGGCAACCTACCCCTTATGAGCGCCATCCTGAGTAACCGCATACTGTTCTTCGGGATTATAATCGCCGAACTGGCCATGGTGTGGACACTCAGCGCGCGCATCGACCGTTTGTCATTCGCCACCTCCGGCCTACTCTTCGCACTCTATTCCATCCTCAACGGCGTAACCATGTCGGTCCTGTTCGTCGCTTTTACGAGTGCGAGCATTGCCCAAACCTTCTTCATTACGGCCGGAACCTTCGGAGCCATGAGCCTTGTCGGTTTCACGACCAAGAAAGACCTGACCTCCATGGGCAGTCTGTTTTTCATGGCCCTCATCGGACTGATTATCGCCTCCCTCGTCAACATTTTCTGGCAGAACAGCGTCCTCTATTGGATCATTTCCTATGTCGGCGTACTGCTTTTTGTCGGCCTCACGGCATACGATACCCAAAAGATCAAGCAAATGGTCTACGCACACGGCAACGAGGTGAACGAAACCACCCAGAAACTCGCTCTTCTGGGCAGTCTGACCCTCTACCTCGATTTCATCAACCTCTTCATATACTTACTGCGTATCTTAGGTGACCGCAAATAATCCGTATAACCTTTTTAAAAGCAATATAAATGAATCAATTATCAGACCGTCTCAACAGGCTCGCACCGTCAGCCACACTGGCCATGTCGCAGAAGAGCGCTGAAATGAAAGCACAAGGAGTCGACATCATCAACCTGAGCGTAGGC
>CATXZX010000096.1 GCA_958404085.1 uncultured Prevotellaceae bacterium
GTGTTCCGTCGTGTAGTCGTATACCATTCTGTCAATCTCGGCGGTACTCATCCCTTCGCGTATTTTACTTTCTACATAATCCAATACACCGGTATTGATGATTCCGCTTTGACGGATTCCTTCAATTTGTTCCTCCGTTTTTATCAGTTTGTTTTTCGGAACTAAACAACCTTGATTCTGGAACGATAGGATTTTTTTGTCAAGATCGCTTAGTGGTATGTCTTGAGAAACTCTCCAGTTTTTTATAATTCGTCTATGTATCATAATGAGTCATACTCCTTCAACTTGCAAAATTACAATTTTATTTATAGAAAGTCTTTGGCTGTATGGATTTATTTGTTCCGATTCATCAAGATACAGATTTAAATCGACTGCGACTGTCCGAAAGTTGCATTCGGGACCTTGTAATTTGGATTCGGAGGCCTGTATTTCAAAAAAGCAGGCCCGAATGACGTATGTCCGACGTTCGGCCTTAGGCTGAATCGGGCTTTGTCGTTATCTATGCGCCCGTGTCGGTTACCGGATGATAAGGAATCGTTGTAACATGGCGTCTTGCAAATTAGGGCTAAGCACGTAGTACAAGTATTTTTAGGACTAAAAGAAAGGATAATTGGCAGAAATGACTTAATTTTGCGTCAGTTAATTAAATACGTATATATGATACAATCAATGACCGGCTACGGAAAAGCCACAGCTGTATTCGAAGAAAAAAAAATACACGTTGAAATAAAATCCCTTAATAGCAAGAATTTAGATCTTTCTACCCGTATAGCGACTCTTTATCGTGAAAAAGAGATGGAAATCCGTTCCCGCATCGCACAGCGTATCGAACGTGGCAAGGTGGACTTTACGTTGTGGATCGAGAAGGAGGACTGCGCTTCATCCGCTGCTCTCAATGAATCCGTTATTCAGAATTACATCAAACAAATAAAGACGATTTGCTCTAACCAGGCCGTGGACGAACCGTCTGATTGGTGGAACATCTTGATCCAGATGCCCGATGTAACCAAAAATTCGGTCAACGAATTGTTGACCGAAGAGGAGTGGGCTGTGGTCAATCAGGCCGTGGATGAATCGATTGAGCAATTGATAGCCTTTAGAGTACAGGAGGGAAAGGCTTTGGAAAAGAAGTTTATGGCTAATCTGGATCGAATCGAGGCGTTGCAGCGGGAATTGGAACCTTTTGAGGCATCTCGAGTTGAAAAGATTCGTTCGCGGCTGGTTGACAGTCTGGCGGCGATACCCGAAGTGGAATACGATAAAAACCGGTTGGAACAGGAATTGATTTATTATATCGAGAAACTGGATATCAACGAAGAGAAGCAGCGCCTGACCAATCATTTGGCTTATTTCCGGCAGACCATGGCCAACGGACATGGCCAAGGGAAAAAATTAGGATTTATCGCACAAGAAATGGGGCGCGAAATCAATACGACCGGCAGTAAAAGCAATCAGGCCGAAATGCAGAATATCGTCGTGAAGATGAAGGACGAACTGGAGCAGATAAAAGAGCAGGTATTAAACGTTATGTAAAAAAATCGGTTTAAACAACAGTTATGGCAAACGAAGGTAAAATGATTGTTTTTTCTGCTCCGAGCGGGAGCGGCAAGAGTACGCTGATAAACTATCTGATGACTCAAGGGCTCGGCCTTCAGTTCTCCATCAGTGCGACGAGCCGTCCCCCGAGGGGAACCGAGAAAAATGGAGTGGAGTATTATTTCCTGAATCCCGAAGAGTTTCGGGCCCATATCGACGCCGGTGACTTTCTGGAATACGAGGAGGTATACAAAGACCGTTATTATGGAACGCTCAAATCGCAGGTAGAGAAACAGGTGGCAGAAGGACACCATGTCGTCTTCGACGTAGATGTACTGGGCGGTTGCAATATCAAGGAATATTATGGCAATCGTGCATGCAGTATCTTCATTCAGCCCCCTTCGGTAAAGGCCTTGCGCGAACGTCTTGAAAATAGAGGGACCGATGCGCCGGACGTGATACAGACCCGTATAGAACGGGCTGAATACGAACTCGGCTTTGCTCCGAAGTTTGACCATGTGGTTGTAAATGATGATTTGGAAAAGGCAAAAGCGGAGGTCTTGTCTGTTGTCCGTCGTTTTTTGGAGGAAGGATGATTCGTACCGGCATATTTGGTGGTTCCTTTAATCCGATACATATCGGACATATCGGGTTGGCCGGCGAATTATGCGCTAAGGGTTATGTTGATGAGGTGTGGCTGATGGTCTCACCTCATAATCCTTTAAAGGCGCAAGATTCTCTTTTAGATGAAAATATTCGCCTGGAACTTGCCCGGATGGCGGTAGAAGGAACACCGCATGTCTTAGTGTCTGATTTTGAATTCCGGTTGCCGCGTCCTTCATACATGTATCAGACATTAAAGGAATTGTCATCCTGCTATCCCGACAGGCAATTTCATCTGATTATCGGGACCGATAACTGGCTTTGTTTTGACAAATGGAAAAATGCAAGTAACATTTTGCGTCACTATCCGATCATCGTTTATCCGCGTCCTGGCTATCCGGCCGTTTCTTTCCAGGTTCCGGAAGAAGCGTATCGTGTAACGCTGGCTCACGACATGCCTCTCTTTACTGTCAGTTCCACTGAAATTCGTGAAATGATTCGTGAAGGGACAGACCTTACGCCTTATCTTCCGTCGTGCGTTATAGACGAAATACGTAAAAAAGGATTATACAAGGATTGATCCATGGTAATTGAGGAGAAACGTATGACGAAGGAGGGAAGACGGCCGCAAAATGTGATAGTAATGGATTCATTGCAAAATTTGGAAAATGGCTTGTTCAATTTTTCTGGCGATGAAGACTGTTGCGAAAAGTATTGAATTGCTTTCGGTTGTTTGTATTTCCGATATGTTCGGATTTTCGTCGACCGCATATATCAGTCTTTATGTGTAACGCCATTTACGTGGTGAAACCTGTGAAGTTCAGAGATGAATTATAACAGGAAAAAGCGTAAAATCATCCTTTCATCAAAGAAAACGGACAGACATTTTCCTGATGAAAGGATGATGTGTGCTTATATGGCTGTTCTTATTGCTTTTTACGAAGTGTGCGGTTATAGTACGGTGTCGTGTTCATCTTTATCGCGGTGGGTCTGGACAATAGTGTTACGGATCTTTTCATTAAAATCGGAGTGGACAATCAGTTCTTCGAGGGTAATGTGCATCCTGTAACGCCAATATTGGTCGGGGTTTGTCGGTTCGTTGATTTGTTCCGTCTGAGGATCTTTGGCCATGAGGGCCGGACTGATAGCCAACCAGTCTTGTAAAGCTATAAGACACAGCATGGAAGGGCTTTCGAGGTGCTGCCGGATATTTTTTTCACAAAGTGAAGCCGACAACTCCGCAGGCGGTTCCCCGTCTTTGCCTAAAACATGGCGGAAAAACTCGCGTCGGGTATCACTGTCGGCACGTTCCCACCACAAACGTATGGGTGGCATATCGTGTGTTGCGATGGTGGCAACCGACAGGTAGGGGTATCGGGTCGGATTGCCGAATCGTACACCATATTCTTTGGGCATCCGCTGAATTTCAAGCGAAAGTATTTGTAATTCATTCAATGCCCATTTGACGCTTTCGGGAATCATTCCCAAATCTTCGGCACATGCCAACATCTGTGTGGCTTCTATGACGTGCGGCAGCTTTTTCATGGCCTCGTCATACCAGTATTGATTGTGGCGTTGATAGAAGAAATCATTGTATATACAGTTGTAGATGTGCTGTTCATTCGCTGAAAGAGCCTGGAAGGCTTCGGTCTTTTGAGCTGAGATACGTGGATGATATCCTGGCGAATAGGGGTCTTCTATAAGGAGACGGTTAAAAAGCAGAGTGCAAAGCGGTTCGTACAAATCAGCGTCTTTCGGGTTTGCGGAGAAATAGGAAAGGAGTTTCCGTTGAGTTCCGTATTCGGGTTTGAATGCCCATTGTTCGGGAGCGATGCGTTGTAAAAAAGTATCAGCTACATAGGATGATGAATGGCCGAACAATTTGTTCAGATAATCCGTACTGATATGAGGGCTTGTCAGGCGTTTCTTATCGAATACCAATCCGTGTGCCTCAATCTCTTCTATGGAGAGGGGTATGGCAGGGGCGAAGTGGCCCATCAGACCGCTTATGTAGTCTTGTGGAATCTCCCATATCCGGAAAAAACCGAGGACATGGTCAATGCGGTATGCATCGAAATATTCGGCCATTTGCGTGAGGCGCTGTTTCCACCAGGAGCAATTGTCTTTCAACATGGCTGGCCAGTTATAGGTGGGGAATCCCCAGTTTTGGCCGTCGACTGAAAAATCGTCGGGCGGAGCGCCGGCCTGGCTGTTGAAGTGGAAATAATGAGGGTCGACCCAGGCAGGAACGCTGTTCCGGCTGATTCCGATAGGAATGTCGCCTTTAAGGATAATTCCCTTTTCGCGGGCATGGCGATGGACCGCACACATCTGCTCATGCAACTTGAATTGCAGGTAACAATAGAAGGCAGTTTGTTCGGATGCTTCCTTGTCGGTATCAATAAACTGTTTCGCTTTATCGGAATCATAGACTTGCCATTTGTCGGGCCATAGCCGGAAATCGGCGGTATGGTAGAGGTCGCGGAGGTAGGAGAATAGCGCATAAGGCAATAGCCAGTGTTTGCTCGTATTGAGGAAATGCCGGTATGCTTGCGATTTTAGTTCCCGACGGCCCGATTCGCGGAAATAACAGGATATGTAATCTCTTTTTAATCGGTTTACGCGCTCGTAATCTACCTGCGGAAGTATATTGATTTCTTGTCGGGTGCGCTCGAATTTCTCTCTCAGACGAACATCGCGCAGTTTACCAAGCGATGACAGATCGAGGTACATAGGATGTAAGGCAAAGACCGAGACCGAATTGTATGGATAGGAATCTTTCCATGTGTGCGATTGCGTTGTGTCGTTGATGGGCAGTAGCTGTATGGCGCTCATTTTGACGCTTGAGGCCCAATCAATGAGGGTATGCAGATCGCCGAAGTCACCCACACCGTAACTTTGGTTACTACGCAGGGAGAACAATGGGATAACTACACCCGCACCATGCCACAGTGAGGTTGGGATGCGAACAGGGTTTTCTTCTTTCTTTATATAATAGGTAGAGGGATAATGGGCAAGAGGAATGGAAAAAGTGCGGTCGGGGCCGGATTCCCATTGCGTTAATTGCGAGTTGTCCGCATCCAATACGATAAATTTATAGGAGAAACATTCTTTGAGCTTGTCGGCATCTATCCGGACAGACCATCTGAAAGCCGATATGCGTGTCATTTTTAGGCAGGAATCCGGATTCCAGCAGCCTAAGGCCGGAATATTGCCGCATAACCCTAATATGCGATTGGCCGGAAGTACGGCTCCTGTCGTGAATTCAACAGTCCGGTCGGTTGAGGTCGAATGTTCTTCTTGAGAAGGTTTTGGCGCATAAATGCACCGTTCCAGAGCGTCGGTATGCAGATAGCGGTCGTTCTCTGTATCATGCCAGCAATCGAAAAGGAAATGTTCTGCCGAAGAATCAGCGCCGTGCAAATTTAAAATATGTCCCTGCTTTTCTGTACGAGCGGGCTGGTCGTGAAAAAATACAGAATAGCTGTATCGGATTTGTTGGAATTTAATGTCTGTGTGGAGGACACCGTACCATGTCTGGCCATCGTCGGACTTCAGATTGGTTTCTTGCCGGGCAACAGGTTTTTCGGCTTCGCTGTCATAAAAGAGGGTTGTAACCGAAAGGGCTTCGCCCCACTGTGTATGATAGTGGATGGAAAAGTGAATGTTCATTATAATGGATTTTGGCGTTTTGAGATTCAAAAATACAAAAAAAAGCGGCAAACATTGGCTGCATAAAATGTTTTTTGTATCTTTGCTTATAGAAAAGCTGTGTCGGTTAGATTGGGATACTCATCAATAATAAACTGAAAACCGAGATTGCTCCTCTTGCTGATGGCGGGCCACGCCCTTCGGGGTAGCTTTATGCCGGTGGATTACAAAAGCGGAGGGCGCTCAAATCTTATAAAACTCGGAGTTTCATCACATCATCGACATAGCTTTTTTGTTTGTTCGAATAGAGCTCCCTTTATGCTCCACCTTATTTATAATAGCGCTTTTACGACGTGAGTGTTAAAGCGATTCATAGGAAGGTATGTCGGGAAGGAACGTGCAGGCATTGCGTTCGTAATCTATACGACAACAATAATGTTTTATCCCATTGCTGACGATGAGGTATTTGACGCGAAGTACTAAATTGTAAGCATAAATTTGGTCAAATACTTTCTGTGTAATTGGAATATGCGGAGCTTTGTATTCTACAATAAGGCGCGGCCGGGCTTGTTTGTCGTACAACACGCTGTCGCACCGTCGGCTCATGCCGTTCAGCGTAAGCGTGATTTCGTTGGCCAATAGGGGGGCAGGGTAGTTCTTGTATGTAATAAGAAAATGTGTGAAGTGTTGGCGGACCCATTCTTCGGGAGTCAGTGCGACGTATCGCTTCCGCAAGAAATCAAAAACAACCGGTTTCCCGTTGTTTTCGCTGACTTTTATGTCAAATGAAGGGAGATTAATCTGAAACATTTCCGTATTTTTGCAGACAAGATAGATAACGCATCTTTTTTATAAGGATGCCAAAGTTAGAAAAAAGATGAGAACCAGACAAGAAATAGTCGGAAATTGGTTGGAACGTTATACACGTTGCGAGCTTAAGGATTTTGGTTCATACATCTTGTTGACCAATTTCAATAATTATATAGACTTGTTTTGTGCGGAATATGGTATTCCGAAGGTTGGGTATGAGGCAAATATGCGTTGCGCTACGGCCGGAGACATCACAATGATCAATTTTGGTATGGGAAGTCCGAATGCCGCACTTATCATGGATTTGCTTAGTGCTATTCAGCCTCGCGCCTGTCTGT